>NZ_JBTVYK010000022.1:0-95976 GCF_054788135.1 Streptomyces sp. O3 | reverse complement strand
CCCGGACGTCGTGCTGCGCGCCGCGCCCACGTCGCTGCGGGCTCTGCTGCGGGCCGTGCGGTCGGGCGGGGCCGCCCCCCCCGGGGGCGGGGCCCCCCCGGGGGGGGGGCCCCCGGCACCGGTCGTTTTCGTGCGGGTCCGGCTCGTGCGGGTCCGGCTCGTGCGGGTCTCGTACGCGTACGGCTCGTGCGGGTCAGTACGCGTACGGCTTCGCCGGGGCGCCGTCGGCCTCCGGGGCCGGGGCCTCGGCCTGCGCGGGAACCGTCGGCGCGCCGAAGCCGAACTCGCGGAGCATGCGCCACACGCCGTCGGCGCCCTGCTCGTACAGCGCGAAGCCGGTGCAGGACCAGTCGGCCGCGTACCCGCTGAGCTCGTCGTAGGCCCGGTCCATGGCCTCTTCGGCGATGCCGTGCGCCACCGTGACATGCGGGTGGTACGGGAACTGGAGCTCGCGCGCGACCGGGCCGGACGCGTCCCGCACCCGTTTCTGCAGCCAGGTGCAGGCCGCCGCGCCCTCGACGACCTGGACGAAGACGACCGGCGACAGCGGCCGGAAGGTGCCGGTGCCGTGCAGCCGCATCGGGAAGGGGCGGGACGCGCCCGCCACCTCCGCGAGATGCGCCTCGATCGCGGGCACCGAAGCCGCCGGGACCTCGGTCGGCGGGAGCAGCGTGACGTGGGTGGGGATGCCGTGTGCCGCGGGGTCGCCGAAGCCCGCGCGCCGCTCCTGGAGCAGGCTGCCGTAGGGCTCCGGGACCGCGATCGAAACGCCGAGCGTTACGGTCCCCACGTCGTTCTCCTCCTGTGCGGTCGGCGGGTGCGTGCCGGTTCCTGTGCGGTCGGCCGGTTCCGGTGCCGTCGGTCGGTCAGTGCTTGGCGGGCAGGAAGCCCACCCGGTCGTACGCCTGGGCGAGTGACTCCGCGGCGACGGTCCGGGCCTTCTCCGCGCCCTTGGCGAGGATCGAGTCCAGCGTCTCCGGGTCGTCCAGGTATTCCTGGGTGCGCGCGCGGAACGGTGTGACGAACTCGACCATCACCTCGGCGAGGTCCGTCTTCAGCGCACCGTAGCCCTTGCCCTGGTACTTCTGCTCCAGTTCCGGGATTCCGGTGTCGGTGAGCGTGGAGTAGATGGTGAGGAGGTTGCTGACGCCCGGCTTGTGCTCCGGGTCGAAGCGGATCTCGGCCTCGGTGTCGGTGACCGCGCTCTTGATCTTCTTGGCCGTGGTCTTGGGCTCGTCGAGCAGGTTGACCAGGCCCTTGGGCGTGGAGGCCGACTTGCTCATCTTGACCGCCGGGTCCTGGAGGTCGTAGATCTTGGCGACCTCCTTGACGATGTGCGCGGCCGGGACCGTGAAGGTCTGCCCGAAGCGCGCGTTGAAGCGCTCGGCGAGGTCGCGGGTCAGCTCGACGTGCTGGCGCTGGTCCTCGCCCACCGGGACCTGGTCGGCCTGGTAGAGGAGGATGTCGGCGACCTGGAGCACGGGGTAGGTGAACAGCCCGACCGTGGCGCGGTCCGCGCCCTGTTTGGCCGACTTGTCCTTGAACTGCGTCATCCGGGACGCCTCGCCGAAGCCGGTGAGGCAGTTCATCACCCAGCCGAGCTGCGCGTGCTCGGGGACGTGGCTCTGGATGAAGAGGGTGCAGCGCTCCGGGTCGAGACCGGCGGCGAGCAGCTGCGCGGCGGCGAGCCGGGTGTTGGCGCGCAGCTCGGCCGGGTCCTGCGGAACGGTGATCGCGTGCAGGTCGACGACCATGTAGAACGCGTCGTGGGTCTCCTGCAGGGCGACGTACTGACGGATCGCGCCGAGGTAGTTCCCGAGGTGGAAGGAACCTGCGGTGGGCTGGATGCCGGAGAGCGCGCGGGGACTAACAGAGGCCATGCCCGTCATTGTCTCAGGTGCGGGGACTGGCTCGGGCACAGGTGGGTGTGGGGGGTGTGGTGGGGGGGTGGGGGGGCACGCCCGCGCCCCCCACCCGCCGCCGTCAGCTCAGGTCGATGCCCGGATACAGCGGGAAGTCGGCCAGCAGATCCGTCGCGCGGTGCGCGACCTCGTCCGCGATCTTCGGGTCCAGGACGTACTGCGCCTTGGACGGCGTGCCCTTGCCGGTGGTGCCGGGCTGCGATGTGGTGAGGACCGTGTCGATGAGCGCGGCGATCTCGTCCATCTCCCTGGCCCCGAGGCCGCGGCTGGTCAGCGCGGGGGTGCCGATGCGGATGCCGGAGGTGTACCAGGCGCCGTTCGGGTCGGCCGGGATGGCGTTGCGGTTGGTGACCACGCCCGAGTCGAGGAGCGCGGACTCGGCCTGGCGGCCGGTGAGGCCGTAGGAGGAGGCGACGTCGATCAGGTTGAGGTGGTTGTCGCTGCCGCCGGTGACCAGGGTCGCGCCCCGGCGCAGCAGCCCGTCGGCCAGTGCGCGGGAGTTGTCCACGACGCGCTGGGCGTAGTCCTGGAAGGCGGGCTGCCGGGCCTCGGCGAGCGCCACCGCCTTCGCCGCCATCACGTGCGGCAGCGGGCCGCCGAGCACCATCGGGCAGCCGCGGTCGACCTGGTCGGCCAGTGAGGAGTCGCAGAGCACCATGCCGCCGCGCGGGCCGCGCAGCGACTTGTGGGTGGTCGTGGTGACGATCTGGGCGTGCGGTACGGGGTCGAAGTCGCCGGTGAGGACCTTGCCCGCGACCAGGCCCGCGAAGTGGGCCATGTCCACCATCAGGGTCGCGCCGACCTCGTCGGCGATCTCCCGCATGACGCGGAAGTTCACCAGGCGCGGGTAGGCCGAGTAGCCCGCGACGATGATCGCGGGCCGGAACTCGCGCGCGGTCTTGCGCAGGGCCTCGTAGTCGAGCAGGCCGGTGCTCGGGTCGGTGCCGTAGCTGCGCTGGTCGAACATCTTGCCGGAGATGTTGGGGCGGAAGCCGTGGGTGAGGTGGCCGCCCGCGTCCAGGGACATGCCGAGCATGCGCTGGTTGCCCAGGTCGCGGCGGAGTTCGGCCCAGTCCTGCTCGGAGAGGTCGTTGACCTGGCGGGCCCCGGCCCGCTCCAGGGCGGGGGCCTCGACCCGCTGGGCGAGCACGGCCCAGAAGGCGACCAGGTTGGCGTCGATGCCGGAGTGCGGCTGGGCGTAGGCGTGCTGGGCGCCGAAGAGTTCGCGGGCGTGCTCGGCGGCGAGCGCCTCGACGGTGTCGACGTTGCGGCAGCCCGCGTAGAAGCGGCGGCCGACGGTGCCCTCGGCGTACTTGTCGCTCATCCAGTTGCCCATGGCGAGCAGCGTGGCGGGGGACGCGTAGTTCTCGCTGGCGATCAGCTTGAGCATTTCGCGCTGGTCGGTGAGCTCCTGGCCGATGGCGTCGGCGACCCGCGGCTCGACCTCGCGGATCACGTCGAGCGCGCTGCGGAAGGCGGTGGACGCGGTAGCCGCGGTGGATGCGGCGGACGCGGCGGCGTGGGTGGGCTTGGCAGGCTCTGGCATGGCGGACGGACCTCCGGACGTGACGTTCACATCAGTTCGTACACGGGTCGGCCCAGGCGCGCGGCACACAGGTCAAGGACCGCTCCCCGATGGTCTGTCCCATCTCAGCACGCCAGTCACGGTCCTGAGGGCAGACTACCTGGCGACGCCGGGCGAGTTTTCTTCGTCCAGCATGCGAACGAGGATAGAAAGGGGCACCACCCTCGCCCCGCACCGCAGAACGAACGGAGATCCCGTGTCTCGTACGACTGCAACAGACCTGGCCATCGCCGCGGCCGACGCGCACAGCGCGCACAACTACCACCCGCTGCCCGTCGTGGTCGCGACGGCGGACGGCGCCTGGATGACGGACGTCGAGGGCCGTCGCTATCTCGATCTGCTCGCCGGGTACTCGGCGCTCAACTTCGGCCATGGCAACCGCCGTCTGATCGAGGCGGCCAAGGCCCAGCTGGACCGGGTGACGCTCACCTCGCGGGCGTTCCACCACGACCGGTTCGCGGAGTTCTGCACGCGGCTGGCCGAGCTCTGCGGCATGGACATGGTGCTGCCGATGAACACCGGCGCGGAGGCGGTCGAGACCGCGGTGAAGACCGCGCGGAAGTGGGGGTACCGGGTCAAGGGCGTCAAGGAGGGCGGGGCGAAGATCGTCGTCGCGGGGAACAACTTCCACGGCCGTACGACCACGATCATCAGTTTCTCGACGGACCGGGAGGCGCGGGCCGACTTCGGGCCCTACACGCCGGGCTTCGAGATCGTGCCGTACGGCGACCTCACCGCGCTGGAGCACGCGGTGTCCGAGAACACCGTGGCCGTGCTGCTGGAGCCGATCCAGGGCGAGGCCGGGGTGCTGGTACCCCCGGCCGGGTATCTGGCGGGCGTACGCGAGCTGACGCGGGAGCGGAACGCGCTGTTCATCGCGGACGAGATCCAGTCCGGGCTCGGCCGTACGGGCCGGACGTTCGCCTGCGAACACGAGGGTGTGACGCCCGACATGTACATCCTGGGCAAGGCGCTGGGCGGCGGGGTCGTCCCGCTGTCCGCGGTGGTGTCGAGCGCCGAGGTGCTCGGCGTGTACCGGCCGGGCGAGCACGGCTCGACGTTCGGCGGCAATCCGCTGGCCTGCGCGGTGGGTCTTGAGGTGATCGCGATGCTGCGGACCGGGGAGTTCCAGCAGCGGGCCGCCGAGCTGGGCGAGCATCTGCACCATGAGCTGGGCCTGTTCACCGGCGGCGCGGTGCGCGCGGTGCGGGGGCGCGGGCTGTGGGCGGGCGTGGACATCGATCCGGCGTACGGCACCGGGCGGGAGATCTCCGAGAAGCTGATGGACCGCGGGGTGCTGGTCAAGGACACCCACGGCTCCACGATCCGGATCGCGCCGCCGCTGGTGATCAGCAAGGAGGACCTGGACTGGGGCCTGGAGCAGCTCCGGGAGACGCTGGCGGGCTGAGGGCTGTCTCCTTCGCTGGCCGGTCCGCCCGCCGCGGGGTGATCGTGGCGGCGGACCGGCCGGCGAGGTGGCGTGCGGCGGACCGGCCGGGCGGCGGCGGATCGGGCGGCGGCACGTCAACAGCGGCCTTCGCGTCAACCTCAAAACCGTCCATTGACGCGACAGTTGGTCTGGACCAATGATGCGGGCATGCCGAAGAAGAGAACACGCAGAGCACTCGCCGCACTCGCCCCGATGCTGTTGTTCCTTGGCCTCACCGGGTCCGCCCAGGCAGGGGCCGCCACCCCGGCCGCGCAGTGGCCCGAGCCGGTCCCCGTGGTCAGCCAGGTGGACACCGACGACCCCGTCGTCTTCCTCACCATCGACGACGGCTGGGGAGCCGACCAGGCGGCCGACGCGCAAAAGCTGCTCCTCGACCGCCAGATCCCGGCCTCGCTCTTCCTGCTGCCCGGCGCGTACGAGACGTACCCGGACTACTACCGCACCCTCCTGGCCAACGGCCCGTCACGAGTCGAGAACCACACGGTCAACCACCCTGACCTGACCGCGCTCAGCGAGTCGGAGCAGCGCGCGGAGATCTGCGGCGCCCGCGACCGGCAACTGGCCGCCTTCGGCGACAGCCCGCGCCTCTTCCGCCCCTCGGGCGGGGCGACGTACCCCTGGCCCTACCACAACGACGACACCCGCACCGCGGCGCGCGCCTGCGGCGCCGAGGCGCTGGTGATGTGGGCCCACGACCTGTCCTGGGGGCAGCAGCCCACGCGGGACTTCCAGCCGGGCGACATCGTCCTGCTGCACATGGGCCCGACCCTGGAGGCCGACCTCACCCGCGCACTCGCCGCCGCCGACGCGGCGGGCCTCAAGCCCGCGAAGCTCCGCCAGTACCTCACCGACTGACGCCCGGTCAGCCCGTCCGTTCCGTCCATCCGTCCCGCCCGCCCGGCAGCGGCCGCCCCGCCGCCGGGCGTGCGGCGCGTCAGCGCGGCTGCGTGCCGGGCGGCGACCGGGCCCTCCGCGGCCAGCGTCCCGCCTCGCTCGCGCAGCACGATGCCCCGGCACCCGCGGCAGGCGTGCGGGCGTGCGGCGTGGCTGGCTGCGGGCGGGCGGGCGGTGTCGGGCCCGTGTTGGGGCCCGTGTGGCTACGGGAGTACCCGGCAGAGTGCGTCCAGGGCGCCGGACCACGCGTGGTCCGGCGGGGTTCCGTAGCCCACCACCAGCGCGTCGCGCGTGGGGGCTTCGGTGTCCGGGTGGCGGAAGCGGCTGAGTCCGAGCAGGCCCAGGCGCTGCCAGGCCGCGCCGCGCAGCACCGACTGCTCGGTGCCGGGCGGGAGTTCGAGTACCGCGTGCAGCCCGGCCGCGATCCCGCTCACCGTCACCTCGGGCGCGCGCTCCCGCAGCGCGGCCACCAACTGGTCACGCCGCCCCCGGTAGCGCAGCCGCGCGGCGCGCACATGGCGGTCGTACGCCCCCGAGGTGAGGAACTCCGCGAGCGTCAGCTGATCCAGAGCCCCGCAGGCCCAGTCCTCGGGCCCCTTGGCCTCGGCCACGGTGGACGCGAGCGAGCCGGGCAGCACCAGCCAGCCCAGCCGCAGCCCCGGCGCCAGGGACTTGCTGGCCGTCCCCATATAGACCACCCGGTCCGGGTCGAGGCTCTGCAGCGCCCCGACCGCCTGCCGGTCATAGCGGAACTCGCCGTCGTAGTCGTCCTCCAGGATCAGCCCGCCGCTGAGCCGCGCCCACTCCACGGCCTCGGCCCGCCGCTCGGGCGACAGTGGCATCCCCAGCGGGAACTGGTGCGCGGCCGTCAGCAGCACCGCGCCCGGTCGCATCGCCGTCAGCTCGTCGGTACGGGTGCCGAGCGCGTCGAGCGGCAGCGGCGGCAGCCGCAGCCCGGCCGCCGCCAGCAGCTCCCAGTGGACGTCGAGCCCGTACGACTCCACCGCGACATCCCGCACCCCGCGCTCCCGCAGCACCTTCGCCAGCAGCGTCAGCCCGTGCGCGAAGCCCGAGCAGACGACGATCCGGTCCGGGTCCGCGTACACGCCACGGGCCCGCGACAGATAGTCGGCCAGCGCGGCGCGCAGCTCGATCCGGCCGCGCGGATCGCCGTAGCCGAGCGCGTCGTTCGGGGCCGCGGCCAGCGCCCGGCGGGCCGCCTTGAGCCATTCGGCGCGCGGGAAGGACGCGAGGTCCGGAGTGCCCGGCAGCAGGCTGTACGCCACCGAGCCGCCCCCGCGCGCCGGTTTCGGCGGCGCGGCCGGACGCGGCACCGCCCGCCGCGCGACCCGCGTACCGGAGCCCTGCCGCGCGGTCAGCCAGCCCTCCGCCACCAGATCCGCGTACGCGTCGGCCACGGTGTTGCGCGCGATGCCCAGGTCGGCGGCGAGCGAGCGCGAGGACGGCAGCCGGGTGCCGGGGGCGAGCCGACCGCCGCGTACGGCCTCGCGCAGCGCGTCGGTCAGGCCGCGGCGCAGCCCCGAGGCCCGCAAGTCCAGATGCAGGTCGACGCCCAGACTGGCCCAAGATTCCGGCATGGAAATGGACCATACCCCTGGGCTGCCCGGTCGTTAAGTTCTTACCCATGACCACAGAGAACGCACCGGCGTACGTACCCGAGCACACCCCCCGGCTCAACTGGACCGAGCACGCCCCCGAGGTCTACCGGGCGATAGCCAGGGCCGAGGCGGCCGCCGCGAAGGGGGTCGACCCCGTCATCGCCGAACTCGTCAAGATCCGCGCCTCGCAGCTCAACCACTGCGCCTTCTGCCTGGACATGCACACCAAGGACGCGCTCGCCCAGGGCGAGACGGTCCAGCGGATCGTCCAGCTCAGCGCCTGGGAGGAGTCCAAGCACTTCTACACGGAGAAGGAGATCGCGGCGATCGAGCTGACCGAGGCGGTCACCGTCCTGACCGACGGCTTCGTCCCGGACGAGGTCTACGAGAAGGCGGCCAAGCACTTCGACGAGCGGGAGCTGGCCCACCTGATCGCCCAGATCGTCACCATCAACTCCTGGAACCGCTTCGCGGTGTCCACCCGGATGGTGCCGGGCCACTACCAGCCCGGCGACCTGAAGTAGCGGCGGGCGCGGCGATGACCGCACACGCCTTCAGGGCGCTGCACCACGACCGCGCCCCCGGCGACCCGCTGGTCCTGCCCGGACCGTGGGACGCCGCCAGCGCCCGGCTCCTGGCAGCGGCCGGTTTCCCGGCGCTGGCGACGCCCAGTGCCGGGGTCGCGGCCGCGCTCGGCTACGAGGACGGGGCCGTGCCCGCCGCGGAGATGTTCGCGGCGGTGGCCCGGATCGTCCGGGCCGTGTCCGTGCCGGTCTCCGCGGACCTGGAGTCCGGGTACGGGCTGGCCCCGAAGGAGCTGGTGGCCCGGACCCTGGACACCGGCGCGGTCGGCGTGAACCTGGAGGACTCCGTGCACGGGGTGCTCCAGGACCCGCGGCGGCACGCGGACTGGCTGGCGGAGGTGCGGGCCGAGGCGGGGGATCGGCTCTTTCTCAACGCGCGCGTGGACACGTTCATCCGGGGCGTGCCGGACCCCGCGGCCGCTGTCGACCGGGCCCGCCTGTACGTGGCCGCGGGGGCGGACTGCGTGTACCCGATCCACGCGCCGGTCGCGGCGCTGCCGGAGCTGCGGGCGGGCGTCGACGCGCCCCTCAACGCCCATGCGCGGCCGGACGGTGCGAGTGTGCGCGAGCTGGGCGACGCGGGCGCGACCCGGATCACGTTCGGGCCCGGCCTGCACCAGGCGGCGCTGGCCTCCCTGGCAGAGACGGTGCGCGGACTGACGGCGGACTGACAGCGGACTGGCGGCGGCCGACGACGGATCGGCGCGGGCGCGTGATCTAGGTCACGTGCTGTCACAGCGGCCGAGGACGCGGTGTCTTGTGACCGAACCCCTGATACGGGCTCCCCTGATACGGGGCGGGACACGGAGGAGACACCATGGCCGACAACGCACACGTGGTAGTGATCGGCGGCGGGTACGCGGGCGTGATGGCCGCGAACCGGCTGACCCTGCGCGACGGCGTGACCGTGACGCTGGTCAACCCGCGCGAGACCTTCGTCCACCGGGTCCGGCTGCACCAGTACGCGGCCGGGTCCGGTGACGCGCTCGTCGCCTACCGGGACGTCCTGGCCGACGGCGTCCACCTCGTGGTCGACACCGTCACCCGGATCGACACGGCCGGGCGCGACCTGAGCCTGGCGACCGGCGGCACGCTCGGCTACGACTACCTGGTCTACGCGGTGGGCAGCGGCAGCGCCGACCTGAACGTGCCGGGCGCGGCCGGGTCCGCCTACCCGATCGCCACCCTGGAGGACGCCCGGCGGCTGCGGTCCGCCGTCGACGCCACGCCCGCGACCGCCCCGGTGACGGTGGTCGGCGGCGGCCCCACCGGTATCGAGACCGCCGCCGAACTGGCGGAGACCGGCCGCGCGGTGACCCTGGTCTGCGGCGGCGTGCTCGGCCCGTACCTGCACCCCCGCGGTCGGCGCGCGGTCGCCAAGCAGCTGGCCGAGCTCGGCGTGACGATCATCGACGGCACCGGCGCGAAGGTGACCGCCGTGACCCGCGACGCCGTACGCCTCGCCGACGGCCGGGAGCTGCCGAGCGAGGTCACCGTCTGGACCGCGGGCTTCAGCGTGCCCGACCTGGCCGCGCGCAGCGGGCTGACCACCGACGCCCTGGGCCGCCTGCTCACGGACGAGACCCTGACGAGCGTGGACGACGCGCGCGTCGTCGCGGCCGGTGACGCGGCCGCGCCGTCCGGCCTGCCGCTGCGGATGAGCTGCCAGGCCGCGATGCCGCTGGGCGCGCGGGCCGCCGACACCGTACTCAGCAGGCTCGCGGGCGAGCAGCCCGACACCCTCAACCAGATGTTCACCGGGCAGTGCGTCAGCCTGGGCCGGGACGCCGCTGTCGTCCAGCTCGCCCGCAGGCACGACGTGGCGGTGCCGCTCCACATCGGCGGCCGCACTGGAGCATGGCTCAAGGAATTCGTGTGCGTCAGCGTCGTCAAGTACCTGACCGGCGAGGCGCGCAAGCCCGGCGGGTACCGTCTGCACCGGATGTCGGGGGGATCCATGCGCGGACAGCAGCTGCGCGCCCAGAGCACACCGGTGAAGGAGAAGGCCCAGGGATGACCGACCACGCTGCCGACCCGGCGACCGAGGCGTTCCTCGCCCACCGCAACCTGCTCTTCACCGTCGCCTACGAGATGCTCGGATCGGCCGCCGACGCCGAGGACGTCCTCCAGGAGACCTGGCTGCGCTGGGTCAAGGCCGACCTGGACCAGGTACGCGACCAGCGCGCCTACCTGGTCCGGATCACCACCCGGCAGTCGCTCAACCGGCTGCGCACCGTGCAGCGCCGCAGGGAGGCGTACGTCGGCCCCTGGCTGCCCGAGCCGATGATCACCGCGCCGGACGTGGCCGACGACGTCGAACTCGCCGAGAGCGTGTCCATGGCGCTGATGCTCGTCCTGGAGACGCTGTCGCCGACCGAGCGCGCCGTCTTCGTGCTGCGCGAGGCCTTCGACGTCGGCTACGACGACATCGCGGCCGCCGTCGACAAGACCCCCGCCGCGGTCCGCCAGATCGCCCACCGCGCCCGCCAGCACGTGGACGCCCGCCGCCCGCGCCGTGCGGTGTCGCCGCGCGAGTCCCAGGCGGCCGCGGAGTCGTTCCAGCGCGCGCTCGACACCGGCGACCCGCAGGTGCTGCTCGACGTGCTCGCCCCCGACGTCGTCCTGGTGTCCGACGGCGGCGGCGTCAAGAGCGCCGCGCGCCACCCGGTCGTCGGCGCCGACAAGGTGACGCGCATGTTCCTCGGCGGCACCAGCAGGTTCGCGGGCAGGGTCGCCCTGGAAGCGACCACGGTGAACGGCGACCCGGCCATGTTCGTCCGCCTGGACGGCGAGCTCGACGGCGTCGCGGTGATGCGCGTCGAGGACGGCCTCATCACCCGCCTGTACTACGTCCGCAACCCCGAGAAGCTGACCCGCGTCGAGTCCGCGACGCCGCTCACCCTGCGCTGAGAGCACCACCGGTAGCACCACCGGTACGCCGCCGCCCCGCCCCCGACGCGCGGACACGCCTCGGGGGCGCGGCCGCCGGTCCGCGGGCCGCCCGGCTGGGATTCTGGGCGTATGGACTGGCTGAAGAAGCTCCCCGTGATCGGCCCGCTCGTCACACGGCTGATGACCACTCACCTATGGCGCTCGTACGAGACCCTGGACCGGGCCCACTGGACCCGGCTCGCCGCCGCGATGACCTTCACCAGCTTCCTCGCGCTCTTCCCGCTGCTCACCGTCGCCGCCGCGATCGCCGCCGCGACGCTCAGCACCCAGCAGCAACAGGACCTCCAGGACAAGCTCGCCGAGCAGGTGCCCGGCATCTCCGAGCAGCTGGACATCGCCACGCTGGTGCAGAACGCGGGCACGGTCGGCCTCGTCGCGGGCGCCCTGCTGCTGTTCACCGGCATCAGCTGGGTCGGCTCGATGCGGGAGTCCCTGCGCGCGGTCTGGGGCCTGGAGGACACCGACGAGAACCCCCTCCTGCGCAAGCTCAAGGACGCGGGCGTCCTGGCGGGGCTCGGCCTGACCGGGCTGTTCTCGCTGGCCGCTTCGGCCGTCGGCAACACCGCGCTGTTCTGGTTCGTACGGCGGCTGGGGCTCGACGACGAGGGCCCGGTCCGCTGGGTGCTGCTGGTCTCCGTGCTGGCGCTGGCGGTCCTCGCGGCCTTCCTGATCCTCCTCTACGTGCTGACCCTGCTGCCCGGTGTGCAGCCGCCGCGCCGCCGCCTGGTGGTCGCCGCGCTCATCGGCGCGGTCGGCTTCGAGCTGCTCAAGGCGCTGCTCGGCAGCTATATGAAGGGCGTCGCCGCGAAGTCCATGTACGGCGCGTTCGGCGTGCCGGTGGCGCTGCTGATCTGGATCAACCTGACCGCGAAGCTGCTGGTGTTCTGCGCCGCGTGGACGGCGACGGGAGCGGAGGAGCGGGAGGAGCGGGAGGAGCCGGAGGAGCCGGAGGAGCCGGAGGAGCCGGGGGAAGAACCCCCGGCGCGGGGCGACCCGGACGCCGCCGAGGCCCAGCCGGACGTCAGGAACCGGCCCGGCGGCCCAGCGGCCACCGGCGGTTGACCAGGAACACCCCCGCGCCGACGGTCGCGAGCACACCCCCGACGACCGCGAGCGCGATCCCCAGACCGCTGGACCCGCTCTGCTCGCCGTCCGCGTCCGAGGCCGCGGCCGTGCCGTCCGCGCCGCCCTTCTCTTCCTTCTTCGCCCCGTCCTGCTCCTTGCCGGGCGCGGGCGCGGCCTCGGACGCCTCGCCCCTCACCTTCACGTTCCGCGGCGGCACCAGCTCGCCGACCGGGTCCACCTTGCCGGACGCGGCGAAGCCCCAGTCGAGGAGCCGCGCGGTCTCCTTGTAGACGGCGTGGCTCTCGTCCGATTCCGGGTTCATCACGGTGACCAGGAGCACCGTGCCGTCCCGCTCGGCGACCCCGGTGAAGGTCGTTCCGGCGTATGTGGTGGACCCGTTCTTGACGCCCGCGATGCCCGGATACGGGGTCACCCCGTTCGCGCCGGTGAGCAGCCGGTTGGTGTTCTGGATCTCGAAGGGCTCGCCCTTCTTCCCGTCCTTCTCCGCGCCGGGGAACTTGGCCTTGACGGTGGCGGCGTACTCCCGGAAGTCCTTCTTCTGCATCCCGGAGCGGGCGATCAGCGTGAGGTCGTACGCGCTGGAGACCTGGCCCTTGGCGTCGTAGCCGTCCGGGTTGACCACCTTCGTGTCGAGCGCCTGGAGCTCACGGGCGTGCTGGTTCATGTCCCGTACGGTCTTCGCCTTGCCGCCGTTCATGGCGCACAGGACGTGGACCGCGTCGTTGCCGGAGCGCAGGAAGGCGCCGAGCCACAGATCGTGGGCCGTGTAGGTCTGGTGCTCCTTGATGCCGACCAGGCTGCTGCCTTCCCCCATGCCCTCCAGGTCCTCGGGGGCGACCGTGTGCTTCCGCGTCTTCGGGAACTTCGGCAGCAGGGTGTCCGCGAGGAGCATCTTCATCGTGCTCGCCGGGGCCAGCCGCCAGTGCGCGTTGTGCGCGGCGAGCACCTCGCCGGACTGGGCGTCCGCCACGATCCAGGAGCGCCCGGTCAGCTTCTTCGGCAGCACCGGGGCGTCGCCGCGAAGCTCGACCTGGGTGCCGGGCTGCCCCAGCCGGGTCCCGCCGACCGTCGACATCGAGGCCGGTGGCTTCGGCTTGTCGTCCGGCTCGTCGTCCGCGAGCGCGGGGACAGTGACGGAGATGCTCAACAAAGTGACAGAAGTGACCACGGCGGCGGTCTTCTTAAAGGCGTGCACGGTCGGAAACGTACAGCGTGTGGCGCGGAACACCAGACCCGGCGCACCCCGGCGACGGCACGAAACGGACGGCCGCGATACTGGGCCCATGAAGCTCAGCCGCCCCGTCTCCTGGTTCCTGCTCGCCTTCGGGGTGTGGTCCTGGGTCATCTGGGTCACTTTCATCAAGAATCTGTGGAAGGACGCGAGCGGGCTCGCCTTCGACGACGCCGGTGATCCGACCGCGTACTTCTGGGTTCATCTGCTGCTCGCTGTGACGTCCTTTGTTCTGGGGACGGTGGTCGGAGGCATCGGGTTCCGATCGCTGCGAGTGCTGCGGCGCACGTCCTAGAAAGTGCCGGGAGTGCCGGAAGTGCTGGGAGCGCTGGAGTGCCTGACCTGATCGTCAGAGGGAGTGCCTGAAGTGATCGTCCTGGTCGTGCTCGTCGTCCTGGCCGTGCTCGCGGTCCTCGCCACCCTGCACTGGTACGTCTGGCGCAGGCTGGTGCGGGACACCACGGCGCCGCGTGGCGTGGGCCGCCGCGCGGGCACGGCCGTGTTCGTCGCCGGTCCGCTGCTGATGGCCGGCGCGCTGGTGAGCGGGCGGGCCGGGCTGCCGTTCCCGGTGCAGCAGGCGCTGGCCTGGCCCGGCTATCTGTGGCTGGCGCTGGCCATGTACGTCCTGCTGGCGCTGCTGGTGGGCGAGGCCGTACGGCCCTTGCTGCGGAGGTTCCTGGAGCGGCGGGCGGCGTCGCGGGCGGCGTCGGCGACCGCCCAGCGGGCACCCGTACGGGAGACCCCCGTACGGGAGGCGGCGCCGGTCCCGGCACGCGGCGGCGCCACCGTGCCCGAGCCCGCCACCGCCCCCGAGCCCGAGCCCGCGCCCGACGCCGAGGCGTCGCCCGCCCCCGAGCCGAACGCCGCGCCCGCCTCCGCGCCCGCGTCCCGTGACCTGTCCCGCCGTCTGTTCGTCTCGCGCGCGGTCGGCGGCGCGGCGCTCGCCGCGGCCGTCGGCACCGTCGGCTACGGCGCCTACGGGGTGCTGCGCGGCCCGCGCGTCAAGAACGTGACCGTACCGCTGGCCAAGCTGGACCGCGCCGCGCACGGCTACCGGATCGCGGTGGTCAGCGACATCCACCTCGGCCCGATACTCGGCCGCGCCCACACCCAGCGCATCGTCGACACCATCAACGCCCAGCAGCCCGACCTGGTCGCCGTCGTGGGCGACCTGGTGGACGGCAGCGTGGCCGACCTCGGCCAGGCCGCCGAGCCGCTCGCCCAGCTGCGGTCCCGGCACGGCTCGTACTTCGTCACCGGCAACCACGAGTACTTCTCCGGGGCGGAGGCGTGGGTCGACCACGTACGGGAGCTGGGGCTGCACCCGCTGGAGAACGCGCGGGTCGAGCTGGGAGCCTTCGACCTCGCGGGCGTCAACGACATCGCGGGCGAGAACGAGGGCCAGGGCCCCGACTACGACAAGGCGCTCGGCGACCGGGACACCGGCCGCGCGTCCGTGTTGCTCGCCCACCAGCCCGTGGCCATCCACGACGCCGTGCGGCACGGCGTCGACCTCCAGCTGTCCGGACACACCCACGGCGGCCAGCTGTGGCCGGGCAACTTCGTCGCGGACCTGGCCAACCCGACCCTGGCCGGGCTCGAACGCTACGGCGACACCCAGCTGTACGTGACGCGCGGCGCGGGCGCCTGGGGCCCGCCGGTCCGGGTGGGCGCGCCGTCGGACATCACCGTGGTCACCCTGGCGTCCAAGCGGACCTGACCCCGCTCAACCGGCCCGGCCCCAGCGGTAGCGCCGCTCGGGCCGCCCCGTCGTGCCGTACCGCAGGGTGACGACCGCGCGCCCGGTGGAGACGAAGAACTCCAGATAGCGGCGGGCGCTGACGCGGGACAGGCCGCTGTGCGCGGCGCATTCGGAGGCCGATACGCCTTCGGGGTGCGCGGCGAGCGCGCGGGCCACCAGCTCGGCGGTCTGCTCGGTGACGCCCTTGGGCAGCCGGGCGGGCGCGACGGTCGTACCGGACACGGCCGACACGGACGGCATGGCCGACGCGGACGGCGCGGACGGCATGGGCGGCACGCTCGGGCCGGGAGAAGCAGGAGCGGCAGCGGCAGCGGCGGGCGCGGACGGTGCGGGCAGCCCGTACGGCAGGCCCGGCGCGGGAGCGGCGGCCGGGCGGGCGGTGCCGAATACCCGGTCGACGTCGTTCTGGCCCGGCGTGGCGATCGTCTTGAGCTCCTCGTGCCGTCGGGCGTAGTGCGCCAGCCGCTCATGCAGCACGGGCGCCTCGAACGGCTTGATGATGTAGTGCACGGCGCCCCCGCGCAGCGCCCCCCGCACCGTGTCCGCGTCCTGCGCCGCGGTCACCACCAGGACATCCACGTCGCCCGGCGGTCCCTGCCCGTGGCGCAGCTCGCGCAGCACAGCAAGCCCGCTCATGTCCGGCAGGTAGATGTCCAGCAGCATCAGGTCGGGGCGCAGCTCGCGCACCGCGGCCAGCGCGTCGGCGCCGCTGCGGGCCTCGCCGACCACCGTGAAGCCGGGGGCCCGCTCGACCAGCTTGCTGTGCAGCCGGGCCACCATGAAATCGTCGTCGACGACCAGCACTCTGATCATGGAACCTCTCCTTCCGCCGACGTGGACGCGTGCGACACGGTGGCCTTATCCGGCTCGGCCGCCCGCGGCAGCACCGCCCGGAACTCCGCGCCGTCCGCGGTGACCGAACCGCCCCGCCGCGCGCAGGTCATCCGCACGATGGCGAGTCCGACGCCGCGCTGGCCGCCCGACGCCGCCGTCTTGGTGGTGAAGCCGTGCCGGAAGATCTCCTCGGTGAGTTCGGGCGCGACACCGGGCCCCGAGTCCCGCACCCGGACCCGTACCGCCGTATCCCGCTCGGTCAGCTCCACCTCGACCCAACTGTCGGGCCCGGTGTTGCGCACCGCGTCGAGCGCATTGTCCACGAGGTTGCCGACCACGGTCACCAGGTCCGACGAGAGGGCGTCGGCGACCTGCCCGAGTCCGCTGCCGTCGGTGATCCGCAGGGCGGCCCCCTGCTCGGCGGCGAGGCTCGCCTTGGCGATCAGGAGCGCGGCCAGCGAGGGGTCGGCGACCTTGGAGATCACCTCGGCGGTGCGCCGGGTGTGGGTGCCGCTGATCCCGCGCACATAGCGGGCCACCTCCGGATACTCCGCCAACTCCACCAGACCGGCGATCACATGGAGCTGGTTGTGGAACTCGTGCGCCTGGGCGCGCAGCGTGTTGGTGGCGCTGCGGGTGGTGTCCAGCTCGCTGCGGAGCGCGACCAGTTCGGTCAGGTCGCGCATCGTGGTGACCGAGCCGCTGGTCCCGGCCCTGGTGACCAGCGGCATCCGGTTGAGCGTCAGCATCCGGTCTCCGGCGATCACCACTTGGTCGACGCCCCGCACCCGCCCGGCGAGCACGTCGTGCAGCGCCGGATCGACGGCCAGCTCGTCCAGCGTGCGCCCCGGCGCGTCGGCGGGCAGCCGCAGCAGGTCCACGGCGGTGTCGTTGGCGAGCGTCACTCTGCCCTGCCCGTCCAGGCCGATCACCCCCTCCTTGATCCCGTGCAGCATCGCCTCCCGGTGCTCCACCAGGGCGGTGATCTCGCCGGGTTCGAGGCCGAGCGTCTGCCGCTTGATGCGGCGCGCGAGCAGCACCGAGCCCGCCGCGCCGAGCGCGCTGGCGATGCCCAGATAGACCAGCAGGTACGGCGCCGCGGTGGCGATCCGCGCCCCCAGGTCGGGGTACGCGCGCCCGGCGACCACCGCGCCGAGCAGTCGGCCCCGCTCACCGAACACCGGCACATGCGCCTCCACCGCGTCCCGGCCAGCGGGCTCGGCGCTGCCTACCCAGGAGCGTCCGGAGAACACCTCGCTGGCGCCCAGCGGGAGCCGCCGTCCGATCCGCCGCGGGTCGATGTCCGTGAGCACCTGCCGGTCCGTACCGGCGATGATCACGTACGTGGCGCCCGAGACGCTGCGCGCGCTCTCCGCGGCGGGCTGGAGTATGCCCTGCTCGCCGGCGTCGGCGAGGCCGACCCGTACGGCGTCGGTGGAGGCGACGGTCTCCGCCACGCTCAGCAGCCGACGGCCCTCGGCGCGGCGGAACTGCGCGTTCGACTGGGCCACCGACACGGCCGCGATGACGGCGAGTACGACGACGACCAGCGCGAGCTGCAGGGCCAGAAACTGCCCGGCGAGCGACAGCCGAGGCGCGAACAGCCGGGATATCCGCCCCACATCACCCTCCCTGTCTCGCTTTCCCGGCTCACTCACCGTGCGGTCGACATTGTGCCGCCACCCGGCGCTCTCGGGCCGTGAACACTATGTCCACAACTTTCGTTATCGCCAATAGCTGCACAACGCCCGGCCCCCCTTCCCGCGCGCTTCTCCCGCTGCTTGCATATCGCCCCACCCCCCGACGTATGCATCAGCTCACCTGGAGGAAGCATGTCCCGATCAGGCCCCAGGGCAGTCAAGGCGGCCGTCGCGGCCGGTTCGGCGATCCTGCTTCTCGCCGCCTGCGGTCAGCAGCAGGACACGGCCGCGTCCGGCGGCGACTGGAAGCCCACCAAACCCATCGAGTACGTCGCGCCCGCCGCGACCGGCGGCGGCTGGGACACCCTGGCGAGAACCAGCGCCCGGATCCTGGACGAGTCGAACCTGCTGGACCGGCCGCTGAGAGTGGTGAACAAGCCAGGCGCGGGCGGCGCGATCGGCTGGTCGTACGTCGCCAAGCACCAGAAGGACCCGCACAAGCTCTTCGTCACCAGCCCGCCCATCCTGCTGGTGCCGCTGGCGGGCACGTCCGGGCAGACGTACCGGGACTTCACGCCGATCGCCCGTCTGAACAGCGAGCCGCTGGCCTACGTGGTCAAGGCCAGCTCGCCGTACAAGACCTTCGGCGACCTCGCGAAGAAACTCAAGGCCAGCCCGAAGGACGTCAGCGTGGCGGGCGGCTCGGGTCCCGGCAGCCTCGACCACGTCGGTCTCGCGGGCGCCGTGCAGGCGGCGGGCGCCGACGCGTCGAAGGTGAAGTACGTGCCCTTCGACGGCGGCGGCGAGGCCCTCACCTCGCTGCTCGGGGGCCACGCGGACGCGGCGGTCGCGGGCGCGTCCGAGGTGCAGCCGCTGGTGCGCTCCGGCGACCTGCGGGTGCTCGCGGTCTCGTCGAAGGAGCGCTCCCCGATCCTGCCGGAGGTCCCCAGCCTCACCGAGAGCGGCGTGGACTACGTCTTCGACATCTGGCGCGGTGTGATGGCGCCGGGAGACCTGAGCGAAAGCCAGATCGCGTACTACGAGAAGGCATACGCCGAGATGGTCAAGCAGGACTCCTGGAAGAAGGAGAGCGAGAAACTCGGCTGGACCGACGCGTTCCTGGGCAGCGAGGAATTCGGCGCGTTCCTCGACGAGCAGAACAAGGAATACGCCGAAGTCCTCGCCAATGTCGGACTGAAGAAGTAGCCGGGGCGCGAGCATGCACCATTTCCGTTTCACTCAGCGCAAGTTGGCCGTGGTGCTCGGCATCCTGGCCGTGGCGTACACCGTGCAGGCGTACCGCATCCCGGAGTTCACCGCGGTCGAGACGCCGGTCCAGCCCGGCGCGCTGCCGCGGGTGCTCGGCGTGGTGCTGTTCGTGCTGAGCGTGGCGCTGTTCTTCCAGAAGCCGAAGCGCGAACAGGAGCAGGAGCCCGCGGCCGCGCCCGAGGCCGAGGCGGCGCCCGAGCCCGAGGCGGCGCGGGCGGGCCGTCCGGTGCTGGGCCGCTTCTCCGACACCCGCCTGGAGCTGGCCGCCCTGCTCGGCGCGATCGCCCTGTACGTCGTGCTGTTCGTCCCGCTCGGCTTCGTCCTGTCCACCGCCCTGTTCGTGACCGCAACGGCCTGGCACCTCGGCTACCGCAAGCACGCGGTGAACGCCCTGGTCGGCGCCTCCGTCGCGCTGGCCCTCTACCTCGCCATGTCCGAAGGGCTCGACATCGCCCTGCCCACCGGGCCACTGCCCTTCTGACCGGAGCCCGCCATGGACGCTTTCTCCCACCTCATGAGCGGCTTCGGGGTCGCGCTCTCGCCCGGCAACCTGATGTTCGTCTTCCTCGGCGTGCTCATCGGCACCGTGATCGGCATGCTGCCGGGCCTCGGCCCGATCAGCGCGATCTCGCTGATGATCCCGGTCGCCTTCACCATGGACCCGATCGCGGCGATCATCATGCTTTCCGGGGTCTACTACGGCGCCATCTTCGGCGGTTCGACCTCCTCGATCCTGCTGAACGCCCCCGGCGTCGCGGGCACGGTCGCCACCTCCTTCGACGGCTATCCGCTGGCCCGCAAGGGCGAGGCGGGCAAGGCCCTGTCGATCGCCGCGATCGCCTCCTTCATCGGGGGCACGATCGGCGTCGTCGGCCTGATGCTGATCGCCCCGTCGCTGTCGTCCCTCACGGTCAGCTTCGGCCCGGCCGAGTACTTCGCCCTGATGGTCCTCGGCCTGACCGCGGTGGTCTCGCTCTCCGGAGCCAACCTCACCAAGGGGCTGATCTCCGGCACGGTCGGCGTGATGATCGCGCTGGTCGGCATCGACTCGCAGACCTCGGTGCTGCGCTTCACCTTCGGCCGCCAGGAGCTGTACGAGGGCGTGGAGTTCCTGATCGTGGCGCTCGGCGTGTTCGCGCTCGCGGAGGTCTTCGTGATGCTGACGCGCCGCGGTCAGGGCGCCCGGACCGGGACGATCAGCTCGCTACGGCTGACCGGGCGCGAGTTCAAGGAGATCAGCGGGCCCACCGGGCGCGGCTCCGTGCTCGGCTTCTTCGTCGGCGTACTGCCGGGCGCGGGCGCCACGATCGCCTCGTTCCTCTCGTACTCCTTCGAGAAGCGGCTGGCCAAGGACGGCAAGACGTTCGGCAAGGGCAACATCAAGGGCGTCGCGGCGCCCGAGTCCGCGAACAACTCCGCGGCCGTCGGCTCCTTCGTACCGCTGCTGACGCTCGGCGTGCCCGGATCCGGCACCACGGCGGTGCTGCTGGGGGCGCTCCTGGTCCTCGGCGTACAGCCGGGGCCGCTGCTCCTGGACGAGCAGCCGGACATGTTCTGGGGCGTCGTCGCCAGCATGTACATCGGCAATGTCGTCCTGCTGATCCTGAACCTCCCGCTGATCCCGCTCTTCGCCAAGGTGCTCAAGACCCCCCAGGCGCTCCTGCTGCCCCTGGTCGTGGTCTTCTGCGTGGTCGGCGTCTACGGGCAGTCCTTCTCGACGTTCGACCTGTGGCTGCTGGTCGGGTTCGGGGTGCTGGGCTTCCTGATGCGGGCGAATGACTTCCCCGCGGCACCGCTCATCCTCGGGGTGATCCTCGGCGGACTGATGGAGAAGTCGATGCGGCAGGCGCTGCTGATCTCCTCCGGCGACGTCAGCACGTTCGTCACCAAGCCGATCTCGGCGACCCTGCTCGGGCTCGCCGCGCTCTCGCTGCTGGCCCCGCTCTTCGGGCAGCTGCGGCGGAGCCGTCGGGGGCGGGCGTTGCCCGAGACCGATGCGGCGGGTCAGGATGCCCCGCAGGACAAGGCCGGAACCCGAGCGTGACCGTCTGAGAGGCATGAGCACCCGAGCATGAGCACCCGAGCATGAGCACCCGAGCATGAGAATCCGCGCCGTCGCGGCGGTGTCGCTGCTGGTCTCGCTGTCGCTGTCGCTGCTGGGCGGTTGCACCGTCGAGCCGGAGCGGGACGAACCGCTCCGGCTGATGGTGCCGACACCCGCGGGCGGTGGCTACGACGTCACCGCCCGTACGGTCGCGCTCGCCCTGGAGGAGTCGGGACTCACCGCCGAGACCGAGGTCTTCAACCTCAACGGATCGGCCGGTACGACCGCGCTCACCCGGCTCGTCCACGAGTCCGGCAACGACAGGCTGTTGATGCAGATGGGCCTCGGCCTGGTCGGCAGCGCGCTGACCACCGACGCGGGCCAGTCCGTGGCCGAAGCGACGCCGCTGGCCCGCCTGATCGAGGAGCCGGAGGCCGTCGTGGTGCCCCAAGGTTCCCCCTACCGGACCCTGGAGGACCTGATCGAGGCCTGGCGCGGCGGTGAGCCGGGCCTGCGCGCCGGTGTCGGCTCGCATCTCGGCGGCCCCGACCATCAGGCGCTGATGCTGCTCGCCGAGACGGTCGGTCTGTCCCCCGCCACGGTGCCCTTCGGCCGCTACGACGGAGGCGGCGAACTCCTGGCAGCGCTGCTGAGCCGCAAGGTGGACTTCGCGCTCACCGGCTCAGCCGAGTACCGGCACGCGATCGCGGCGGGACAGCTGCGCGTTCTCGCGGTCACCGGACCGGCACGGGTGCCCGGCATCGACGCGCCCACCCTCCGCGAGGCCGGGCACGACCTGGAGGTGGTCAACTGGCGCGGCCTGCTGGCCCCGCCCGACCTCACCGACCGCCAGCGCGCGGACTTGCTCGACCTGTTGGACCGCCTCCGCGTGACCCCGCAGTGGCGCCGCGCCCTGCGTGCCAACGGCTGGACCGACGCGTACCTGCCAGGTGACGCCTTCGCCCGCTTCCTCACCCGTGAGAACGACCGCGTCGACGCCCTGCTGACCCGGCTGGGCCTGACGGTCTAGTCAGCGGGGCCGGTCGGATCGGTCGGGCCGGTCGGGCCGGTCGGATCGGCCGGACCGTTCGCGGACTCCGTGTGGAGGACCTCGCGGGCCTGCTCCGCGGCGCGCAGGATGCTCTCGCTGACGAACTCGCTGAACCGGGCGATGTTCTCCAGGCGGACGGCCGCCGGGGTGTCACGGCCGAGCACGGCGACGCCCTGCCGCGCGGTCTCGGCGATCTGGGCGACGCCGCGGGCGCTGGCGAGCGTCGACTGGTAGAAGACGTCGCCGTCGACGAGATAGCGCTCGCGGCGGCGCTCGTCGCGTTCCCGCCGGATGAGGCCGTGGCCTTCGAGCGCCGCGACCGCCTTGGAGACGGAAGCGGGGCTGACCTGGAGCCGCCGGACCAGCTCGGCCGCGCTGACGCTGCCGGTGTCGGTGGTGAACAGGCAGGTCAGCACCCGTGCGGTCATCTTGGGCAGGCCCTGCGCCATGAACAGGGTCGTGAACGACTCCTCGTACTCGCGTACGGCCTCGGCGTCGCGCCCGTGCGTCTGCTCCGGCGTCCCCTGGGTGCGGGGCGCGGCCTGTCTGCGCCGGTGGGCGCGGCGCTCGGTGGCGCGGTGGGCCAGGTCGGCGCGGTATCCGGCGGGGCCGCCGTTGCGCATCACCTCGCGTGTGACCGTCGAGGTGGGGCGCTCCAGACGTCTGGCGATCTCCGCGTAGGCGAGGCCGTCGGCCAGCCCCAGTGCGATCTGCTGGCGCTCCTGCTGGGTGAGCCTGCCTCCCGGCATCCCGATCTCCCCTCACGCGTTGGTCCGGCCCGCCCAGCATAGCGTTCACTTTCATCTCATTGCAACGAACTAGAGATCTCTCGTTGCGTTAATCGCACGCCCGTTGCAACGATTTCTCGGCTCTGACCTGCACATACTGTGATTTCGTGCAACGAGTGCGTTGAACGATCCTTGAACGCAACGTAGCTTTTCCAATGTCGGAAACGCAGAGCGCCAACGGACACCGGAGGACACGATGCAGAAGTTCACCACCGCCACCCCGATCACCGCCGTCTTGAACGTCCCCGCGGGCCGCATCCAGGTCATCGCCGCCGACCGCGCCGACGCGACGGTGGAGATCCGGCCCGCCAACCCGGCGAAGGGCCGCGATGTGAAGGCGGCGGAGCAGTCCGCGGCCGCCTACGAGAACGGCGTCCTGCGGATCGACGCCCCGGCCGCGAAGAACCAGTACTTCGGCCCCTCCGGCGCGGTCGAGGTCACCCTCCGGCTGCCCACCGGCTCGGCCGTCGAGGCGAAGGCGGACTGCGCCGAGGTCCGGGGCGTCGGACGCCTCGGACACGTCACCGTCGACGGCGCGCTCGGCACGGTGAAGCTCGACGAGGCCGCGAGCGCCCGGCTGAGCGCGCAGGCCGGAGACGTCACGGTCGGCCGCCTGACCGGCCCCGCCGAGATCAGCACCCAGAAGGGCGACATCCGCGTCACCGAGGCCGCGTCCGGCACGGTCGTCCTGCGCACCCGGATGGGCGATGTGTCGGTCGGCGCCGCGGCCGGGGTCTCCGCCCGCCTGGACGCCGGGACCGGACAGGGCCGCATCGACAACGCGCTCAAGAACGCCGACGGCGTCGCCGCCGAGCTGACCGTCCACGCGACCACCGACCTCGGCGACATCACCGCCCACAGCCTCTGACCCACAGCCTCTGACCCACAGCTTCTGATCCGCAGCCTCTGAGGGAGCACCCACCATGACGAACCTGGCCATCGCGGCGAACGGGCTGCGCAAGTCCTACGGCGACAAGCGCGTACTGGACGGCGTCGACCTGCGCATCCCGCCGGGCACGGTCTTCGCGCTGCTCGGCCCCAACGGGGCCGGAAAGACCACCGCGGTCAACATCCTGTCCACCCTCGTCACCGCCGACGGCGGACAGGCCCACGTCGCGGGCCACGACATCGCGGCGGCACCGGACGGGGTACGGGCCGCGATCGGCGTCACCGGGCAGTTCTCCGCCGTCGACGGCCTGATCACCGGCGAGGAGAACATGCTTCTCATGACGGACCTGCACCACCTGCCCAAGCGCGAGGGGCGGCGGGTCGCCGCCGAACTCCTGGAACGCTTCGACCTGACCGAAGCGGCCCGGAAACCGGCCGCCACCTACTCCGGCGGCATGAAGCGCCGCCTGGACCTCGCCATGACCCTGGTCGGCGACCCGCGGATCATCTTCCTCGACGAGCCGACCACCGGCCTCGACCCGCGCAGCCGCCACGCCATGTGGGGCATCGTCCGCACTCTGGTGGCCGACGGCGTCACCGTCTTCCTCACCACCCAGTACCTGGAAGAGGCCGACCAGCTCGCCGACCGCGTGGCGGTGCTCAACGACGGCCGGATCGCCGCCGAAGGCACCCCCGACGAACTGAAGCGGCGCATCCCCGGCGGCCACGTACGCCTCCGCTTCGCCGAACCGGCCGCGTATCAGGCCGCGTACCAGGCCGCGGCCGTCGCCCTGCGCGAAGCGGCCCGCGACGACGAGGCGCTGACGCTGCGACTCCCCAGCGACGGCAGCCAGCGCGAGCTGCGCTCGATCCTCGACCGGCTGGACACGGCCGGAGTCGAGGCGGACGAGCTGACTGTGCACACCCCCGACCTCGACGACGTGTTCTTCGCCCTGACCGGCGCCGCCGTCCCGGCCCAGACCTCCCAGAAGGAGACCGCCCGATGAGCAGCTCGCTGTCCCTGGCCGTACGCGACTCGTCCACGATGCTGCGCCGCAACCTCCTGCACGCCCGGCGCTACCCGTCCCTCACGCTGAACCTGCTGCTCACGCCGATCATGCTGTTGCTGCTCTTCGTCTACATCTTCGGCGACGCCCTGAGCGCGGGCCTCGGCGGCGGGCCGGGCGGCGGGGGCGCGGACCGCTCCGCGTACCTCGCCTACGTCGTACCGGGCCTGCTGCTGATGACCATCGGCAGCACCGTGATCGGCACGGCGGTGTCCGTCTCCAACGACATGACCGAGGGCATCATCGCCCGCTTCCGCACGATGGCGATCCACCGCCCGTCGGTGCTCGTCGGCCATGTCGTCGGCAGCGTCCTGCAGTCGATCGCGAGTGTGGTCCTGGTCGGCGCCGTGGCCGTGGCGATCGGCTTCCGCTCCACCGACGCGACGGCCCTGGAATGGCTCGCGGCGTTCGGACTCCTCGCGCTCTTCGCCCTGGCGCTCACCTGGATCGCCGTCGGCATGGGCCTGGTGAGCCCGAACGCCGAGGCCGCGAGCAACAACGCGATGCCGATGATCCTGCTGCCGCTGCTGTCCAGCGCGTTCGTGCCGCTGGACTCGATGCCGGGCTGGTTCCAGCCGGTGGCCGAGTACCAGCCGTTCACGCCCGCCATCGAAACCCTCCGCGGCCTGCTGCTCGGCACCGGGATCGGCCACAACGGATGGCTCGCCGTCGCCTGGTGCCTGGGCCTCGCGGTCCTCGGCTACTTCTGGTCCACCGCGAAGTTCCACCGCGACCCACGCTGACGCACTCAGCACTCAGCACTCAGCGCTCAGCGCTTCGCCCCGCCGGTCCGACGACCGGCGGGGCGAAGCGCTGTGCGCGGGCGGCGGAAGCTCAGCCGCGCGAAGGCGTCAGTAGCGGCGCGTGATGAGCGCGCGCTTGACTTCCTGGATGGCCTTGGTGACCTCGATACCGCGCGGGCAGGCGTCCGTGCAGTTGAACGTCGTACGGCAGCGCCACACGCCGTCCTTGTCGTTCAGGATCTCCAGGCGCTGCTCGCCCGCATCGTCACGCGAGTCGAAGATGAAGCGGTGCGCGTTGACGATCGCCGCCGGGCCGAAGTACTGGCCGTCGTTCCAGAACACCGGGCAGGACGAGGTGCACGCGGCGCACAGGATGCACTTCGTCGTGTCGTCGAAGCGCTCGCGGTCCTCGGCGGACTGGAAGCGCTCGCGCGTCGGCTCGTTGCCCTCGGTGATCAGGAACGGCATCACGTCCCGGTACGCCTGGAAGAACGGCTCCATGTCGACCACGAGGTCCTTCAGGACCGTGAGGCCCTTGATGGGCTCGACCGTGATCGGCTTGTCCGGGTTGATGTCCTTGATCAGCGTCTTGCAGGCGAGACGGTTGCGGCCGTTGATCCGCATCGCGTCCGAGCCGCAGATGCCGTGCGCGCAGGAGCGCCGGAACGTCAGCGTGCCGTCCGTGTCCCACTTGATCTTGTGGAGGGCGTCCAGGACGCGCTCCTTCGGATCGATCGTGATCTGGAAGTCCTCCCAGACCGCGATGTCCGACTCCTCCGGGTTGAAGCGGCGGATGCGGAACGTGGCCGTGATGTAGGCGGCCTTCGCCTGCGCCTCGGCCTTGTCCTTGTCCAATACGGGGGTAGCCATCAGTACTTACGCTCCATCGGCTGGTAGCGGGTCGTGACGACCGGCTTGTAGTCGAGCCGGACAGAATCCTTGCCGTCGTCGGCGACCTCGCGGTACGCCATGGTGTGGCGCATGAAGTTGACGTCGTCGCGGTTGGGGAAGTCCTCGCGGTAGTGACCGCCGCGGGACTCCTTGCGGGCCAGCGCGGACACGGCCATCACCTCGGCCAGGTCGAGCAGGTTGCCCAGCTCGACGGCCTCAAGCAGGTCGGTGTTGAAGCGCTTGCCCTTGTCCTGGACGGACACGTTCTTGTAGCGGTCGCGCAGCTCGGAGATCTTCGAGACCGCGTCCTTGATGGTCTGCTCCGTACGGAACACCATCACATTGGCGTCCATGGTCTCCTGGAGCTCCTTGCGGATGTCCGCGACCCGCTCCACACCGGTGGACTCGCGCAGCCGCTCCACCTGCGAGACGACCAGCTCGGCCGGGTTCTCCGGCAGCTCGACGAAGTCGGCCTTGGCCGAGTACTCGGCGGCGGCGATACCGGCGCGCCGGCCGAACACGTTGATGTCGAGCAGCGAGTTGGTGCCCAGCCGGTTGGCGCCGTGCACGGACACGCAGGCGACCTCGCCCGCCGCGTACAGGCCCGGCACGACGGTGGTGTTGTCCGCCAGGACCTCGCCCTCGACGTTGGTCGGGATGCCGCCCATGGCGTAGTGCGCGGTCGGCTGGATCGGGATCGGGTCCGTGTACGGCTCGATGCCCAAGTACGTACGCGCGAACTCGGTGATGTCCGGCAGCTTGGCGTCCAGCTGCTCCGGCGGGAGGTGCGTGAGGTCGAGGAAGACGTGGTCGCCCTCGGGGCCGCAGCCGCGGCCCTCGCGGATCTCCGTGTAGATGGAGCGGGACACGACGTCACGGGACGCGAGGTCCTTCATGACGGGCGCGTACTTCTCCATGAAGCGCTCGCCGTCCTTGTTGCGGAGGATGCCGCCCTCGCCGCGGGCGCCCTCGGTGAGCAGGATGCCCATGCGCCAGATGCCCGTCGGGTGGAACTGGAAGAACTCCATGTCCTCCAGCGGCAGCCCGCGCCGGTAGCAGGCGGCCTGCCCGTCACCGGTCAGGGTGTGCGCGTTGGACGTCACCTTGAAGAACTTGCCGGTGCCGCCGGACGCGTAGACCACGGCCTTGGCCTGGAAGACGTGGATCTCGCCGGTCGCCAGCTCGTAGGCGACGACACCGGCGGACTTCTTGACGCCGTCCTCCTCGACGATCAGCTGATCCAGGACATAGAACTCGTTGAAGAACTCCACGCCCTCCTTGACGCAGTTCTGGTACAGCGTCTGGAGGATCATGTGACCGGTGCGGTCCGCCGCGTAGCAGGCCCGGCGCACCGGGGCCTCGCCGTGCGAGCGGGTGTGCCCGCCGAAGCGGCGCTGGTCGATGGTGCCGTCCGGGGTGCGGTTGAACGGCAGACCCATCTTCTCCAGGTCGAGGACCGCGTCGATGGCCTCCTTCGCCAGGATCTCGGCGGCGTCCTGGTCGACCAGGTAGTCACCGCCCTTGACCGTGTCGAAGGTGTGCCACTCCCAGTTGTCCTCCTCCACGTTGGCCAGCGCGGCGGCCATGCCGCCCTGCGCCGCGCCGGTGTGGGAGCGGGTGGGGTAGAGCTTGGTCAGCACGGCGGTGCGGCTGCGCTTGGTGGCCTCGATGGCGGCGCGCATGCCCGCGCCGCCGGCCCCGACGATGACGGTGTCGTACTTGTGGATCTTCATCAGTGAATTCCCTCGGTCCCGTGCCTAGCTGATGTTCGGGTCGAAGGTGAAGATCACCAGCGTGCCCAGCAGGATGGTCCACACCGTGGCGGTGTACAGGAGCGTCTTCAGCCAGAAGCGGTTGGAGTCCCGCTCCGCGTAGTCGTTGATGACGGTGCGCAGGCCGTTGGCGCCGTGCAGCATGGCCAGCCACAGCATCACCAGGTCCCAGGCCTGCCACCACGGCGAGGCCCAGCGGCCCGCGACGAAGGCGAAGCCGACCTTGGAGACGCCGCCGTCCAGCACGAGCTGGATCAGCAGGTGGCCGATGACCAGGACGACCAGGACGATGCCCGAGAGCCGCATGAACAGCCAGGCGATCATCTCGAAGTTGGTGCCGCGGCCCTTGGGCGTCTTCTTGGTGCGCTTGCGCGGCGCTTCGATGACGGGGGCGGGGTTGTCCACGTCGTACAGGGTGACGCCGTCGATGGCGCCGGTGGTGTCGGTAGACATCAGTTGTCAGCTCCCGAACAGTTCACGAGCGGCGTGGCCGAGCACCGGATACATCGCCCCGGCCATCAGCACGGCCCAGAAGGCCACCACGGTCCACAGCATCTGCTTCTGGTAGCGCGGTCCCTTCGACCAGAAGTCGACGGCGATGACGCGCAGGCCGTTCAGTGCGTGGAAGAGGACCGCGGCCACCAGGCCGTACTCCAGCATTGCCACGATCGGCGTCTTGTAGGTAGCCACGACAGTGTCGTACGCCTCGGGGGAGACGCGGACGAGAGCGGTGTCGAGGACGTGTACGAACAGGAAGAAGAAGATGGCCACACCGGTGACTCGATGAGCCACCCATGACCACATGCCTTCCCGGCCGCGGTACAGCGTTCCAGCCGGCACGGAAGAACCCTCCGGGAGCGGGGACTAGGGTCGGCCGGCTTCGATGTCGGTCTGACCCGGCCGGGTACGGTCCACCGGCCGCTCGTCATCGTATCGACGAGTTGTCGGCTTGCTCGCGCGGGGTCCACGGGTGTGATCAAAGAGGCACGTACGGGCTATCAGGTTGTCCGGAATCCGGAAATTCCCCCGTTTCCTCCGCTACCTGGAGTAGCCGCGCCACCCGGATACGGGCCAGCTCGCGCAGCTCCTCGGCGGCGACCACGCGCTCGTCGTCCGGCTCGTTGGCCAGCCGGGAGCGCAGCGCCGACAGAGTGCGGTCGAGGTACTCGTCAGGGCGTACGCCCGCCAGGCTGATCACGAAGGCGTGGCCGAAACGGCTCTCGTACGCGGCGTGGGCGGCCCGCAGCGCGGTCAGCGCGGCCCTCGGCGTGTCGCCGTGTCCCGGGTGCGGCGGCTCCTCGGCGGCCAGCGCGGCGCAGCGGTCGGCGAGCGGCAGGTCGTAGCTGGCCTCGTCGATGGCGGCGAGCAGGGCGCTCAGGTCGGGGTAGGGCCGGTGGGCGGCGACCCGCCGCGCCCACAGGGGGCTGGAGCAGCAGCTGAGCAGGGCGTGCTCGACGACGACCGCTGGGACGCGGTTGAAGAGGTCGAGCCCCGGATGCACGGTGGAAGCGGTGGGCGTGGCAGGCAGCGTGCGCTCCAGAGGAGATAAGGAGACGGGGGAACCGAGGAACTAAGGGGAACTAACGGGAACTAACGGGAAGGAAGTGGCGCCACGCTATCGGCGTGTCGCCGGAGTCGTCCGACGGATGCGCGAATTTCACCCGTACGGGAGAGTTTACGTCCGCGCGGTGGACGGTACACGCGGGTGCGGGCCCGTCGCCTCGCCCCTCATGAGAGGTTTTCCTACGTGATACGGACGCGGTGGCGTGCGGGGGCCCGGACTGACGCGCACACGGGCTCGCGGGCTGGCCCGAGCGCAGGGGCCCGCCCGAACGCGTGGGCTGACCTGGGCGCGGTCCCGTGGGCGGGCCGGTGAGCGGGCGGGCGGCGCTGGTCGCGGGCGGTCTCGTCGCCTCCGGGGCCGTGCTGCTGACCGTGACCCTGTGGCCGGACGGCGACGGCGGCCCCGGCGACGGCGAACGCACCGGCACCGGCACCGACACCGGCGCGACGGCCGCGACGCCCCCCGCCTCGGAGCGCGCCGCGCCGCGCTCCGAGGAGCCGAGCCCCGGCCAGGAGGACCCCTCATCGCCCGCCCCCGCCTCGTATCCCCTCTCGCGCGCCCCGAGCACCATCCCCGCCGTACGGGAACACCAGGCGGCCCGCGGCCCCGGCTGGCGGCCCACCGCCGACGGCAGGGTCGTGGTCGCCGAGGCGGACGCCGACCGCCTCGCGGACGAGGGGCGGCTGCTCGCCGGTGAGCTGAAGCTCGCGTACCGCGAGGGCGTCAAGGCCCGCGCGGGCGACGTCGAACTGGCCCTGGTGTCCGGCAAGGCGAACCACGAGGCGTACACCCTGACCGTGCGCGACCGGCGGGCGCGGATCTCCGGGACCGGCGAGGCCGGGGTCTTCTACGGCACCCGTACGCTCAAGCAGGCGGTACGCGCGGACGGCACGGCCCCCGAGGGCGTCGTACGCGACCGCCCCGCCAAGCCGCAGCGCGGGTTCATGCTGGACACCGCGCGCAAGCACTTCACGGCGCGCTGGATCGAGGACCGGATACGCGAACTCGCCGACCTCAAGTACAACCAGCTGGGCCTGCACTTCTCCGACGACCAGGGCTTCCGCATCGAGTCGGACTCGCACCCCGAGGTGGTCTCCGCCCAGCGGCTCAGCAAGGCCGAGGTACGCCGCATCGTCGCGCTCGCCGCGCGCCTGCACATCACCGTCATCCCGGAGATCGACTCGCCCGGCCACCTCGGCGCGGTCCTCAGCGCCCACCCCGACCTGCAACTGCGCGACACGCGGGGCCAGCCCGTGCGCGGCGCCGTCGACATCTCCAAGCCGGGCGCGGCGCGCATCGTCGACGACCTGCTGAACGAGTACGCGGAGCTGTTCCCAGGCGAGTACTGGCACCTCGGCGCCGACGAGTACCTCGCGCTGACGGCCCGCGACCCCGAGGCCTCCTACCCCCAGCTCGCCCGCCTCGCGCGGGACGAGTACGGCGCCGGGGCGCGGGTGCGGGACCTGGCGACGGGGTGGCTGAACGACCGGGCCGACGTGGTCCGCGGGCACGGCAAGCGGCCCAAGGCGTGGAACGACGGGTTCTTCCGCGGCGGCCTCGTGACGGCGGCCGACGACATCGAGGTCGAGTACTGGACCGGCAAGGAGCTGGGCGCGCGCCCGCCGCTGGAGTATCTGCGCGCGGGCCGCGAGCTGGTCAATCTCAACGACGAGTACCTGTATTACGTGCTCGGCGAGCCCAACGAGTTCCGCTATCCGACCGGGCGGCGCATCTACCAGGAGTGGACCCCGCGGGTGCTGCGCGGCAGCGCGGCGGTGGCCGACCGCTACGACGGCCAGATCCTCGGCGCCCGGCTCGCCGTGTGGTGCGACCTCGCGGGCGCCCAGACCCCGGCCCAGGTGGCGGCGGGGGTCAGGATGCCGCTGCGGGCGCTGGCGCAGAAGGTGTGGGACCCGCGGGAACCCTCCAGGACATGGGCCGAGTTCACCCGCCTCGCGGAAAAGCTCGGCTGACCGCCTGGCTGATCGCTTGGCGACCGCTTGGTTGACCGTTTCGGCTCACCGTTCCGGTTTCGGTGGCGAACTCCCGTCCCCGTGTGTTGAATTTCCCGGAAGTCGCTAAGTCGCTGTCGAGCACGGCCGCGCATCGCCGAGCATGCAGGGGGGACGCATATGGGCTTCTGGGGGTACTACGTGGTGGGCCGCGGCGAACGGCCGCTGGCCGAACTGGCCGCACTCAGCTCCGTACGCGAAGGACTCACCCTGCACGAGCGGCGGGCCGACCGCTGGCAGATCTGGGAGGCCGCCGTGCCGGAGGTGGGCTCGATGAGCGCGCTGGCGCGGGAGACCGGGGAGCCCGCGCTGTTCGGGTTCGTGATGGACAGCCGGTGCGTGGCCGTCGAGGCGGCGGCGCCCGGCAGCGGGACGTGGAACGCCTGCCTGGCACGGGACGCGATGGCCGGGTTCCTGCGCGCTGACGGCAAGGAGCCCGACGATCTGTTCCTGCCCGCCGGGGACGCCGCCGAGCGGGCCGCCGCCTGGGCGGCCGACGCGGGGTACGAGGCCACCGTCGCGGAGCTGGCCGACGTGCTGACCGCGCCCGCCGAACCCTCCGCCGAACTGCTCTTCTTCCGGTTCCTGGAGCGGCTGGGCCTGCCGGAGGCGTGACACTTCCGGGGAGCGGAACGCAGAAAGGGAGGTGCAGCGTCCGCAACAGGAGATGTCATGAGCCTCGTGGAGAAGATGGCCGGAGCCGACGAGCGCGGTCTGGCCGTGAGCGGCCTCGCGTGTCTGGACCGATGCCTGCCCCTGCTGGGTGACGCGGGCGTCCCGGATGACGTGCTGCGTCCGCTGTGGGCGCGCCTCGAACGAGGCGAGGACTGGTCGGAGCAGCTGGCGACGGTACGGGGCGCGCTCGCGGCGTCCGGGGCGGGGGAGTCGGCCCCCGCAGCCCCCGGCGCCGGGGACGAACCGGCCGCGCTGACGCGCAGGATGCTCGACGCCGTACCGGAGCGCCGCTCGGCTCAGGCGCTGCGCGGCTGGGCCGACGCCTGCTCGGTCGCGGCCCTTCAGGTGCACCGGCTGCTGGGCGCGGCGGCCGGTGACGAGGCGTCGTCGGAGCGGCTGCGGCGGGGCGACGGGGCGACGGAGAGCGCCGGGCCGCTGGTCGCGGGCGAACTCCGCCGCCAGAGCCAGATCCTGGAACTCCTGGCGACCCACGGCGCGGCGGGTCTGCGCCAGGCGCTCGCCGTGTCGACGGAGGGCCGCCGGGTGCTGCGCGCGGTGGTCTCACGCCGGGCCAGGGACCGCCGGGCCTGAGTCTGGTCGGGCCTGAGTCTGGCTGGGCAGGCTCGGCGGTCAGCCGTCCTTCCCCGCGGGGCACCCCCCGGACAGCCGGACGCTCAGCCGCAGACACATCCCGAGCACCTGCCGCAACACCACCACCTCGCCACCACCGCTGCCGAGCACACTGAGCCCGCAGACCCGCGCACAGGGGCGGCCTGACCCTCGTAAGGCGACCTGCTTGGAGAACACCATAAAACCATAGTACCCCCAGGGGGTATGAAGCGAACGCCATTGCGCGAGATCCCGACGGCGGCATAACTTAGGCATGCCTAAGTTATGCCGCCGTTCATCGAACACAGGAAGTGCTCTCGGATGCCGCCCAAGCGTCAAGGTCCCGCCGACAGGCGGCTGCTCCAAGTCGAGGTCGTGCGGAGTGAACGTATCTCCCCGCACTTCGTCAGAGTCACCTTCGGAGGTGAGGACCTGGCGGACTTCCGGCCGATGGGGGCCGATCAGTGGGGGCGGCTCTTCTTCCGCCGGGAGGGGCAGGAGCCGCTGCGGCTGCCGACCTCGTCCGGGAGCGGGTGGTTCGCGCAGTGCCTGCTGATGGGGCAGGCCACCCGGCCGTGGATACGGAACTACACCGTGCGCGCGTTCCGCCCCGAAGCGCTGGAGTTCGACGTCGAGTTCGTCGTGCACGGGGACGGCGACGGGCACGGTGACGGGCACGGCGACGCCGGGCCCGGATCGGGGTTCGCTTCGCGGGCCGTTCCCGGCGAGCCGGTCGGGTTCCTGGACGAGGGGATCTCGCACGTACCGCCGGACGGGGCACGGCAGTTGCTCGTCGCGGACGAGAGCGCGGTGCCCGCGGCGCTGGCGGTGCTCGAATCCGCCCGCGCCGACACGGAGGGGCTGGCGCTGCTGGAGGTGCCGTCCGAGGAGGACGTACGGGAGGTCCGTGCGCCGTCCGGGATGGACGTGCGCTGGCTGCCCCGTACGGGCGCGGACACGGGCACGGGCACGGACACGGGTAACGGCTCGGATCCGGGGCGGCTGGCCCTGGAGGCGCTCACCGAAGCGGCCCTGCCCGACGCGCCGTACTACGCGTGGATCGCGGGGGAGAGCGGACTCGCCACCGGTGCGCGCCGGTTCCTCAACCGCGAACGGGGTGTGCCGAAGTCCGCCATCTCGTTCATCGGCTACTGGCGTACGGGCCGTTCCTCGCCGGGGTGAGGGCCGACGCCCCGGCCCCTGTGACATTTCCGTGCGGGGGAGCGCAGTACGGGGCGGGCGGGGGCGCGTGATCCCCGCCGGACCGGTGGCGCGCGAAGAGGGGCGTATTGGGTCAGGGTGGGGAGTCCCGTCGTGCGCGAGGCGCGTACGACGAGGAGCTTGGCGCGGCCGTCGCGCGGGCGCAGGGCGGGGACGAAGAGGCCTTCGCGGTCGCGTACCGCCTGGTGCAGCCGGGGGTGCTCGGGTTTCTGCGGGGGATCGTCGGGGACGACGCCGAGGACGTGGCGGCGGACGCGTGGCTGGAGATCGCGCGTGACCTGGGGCGGTTCCGCGGCGACGGCGCGGGGTTCCGGGGCTGGACGGCGACCATCGCGCGGCACCGGGCGCTCGACCACTTACGGCGGCAGCGGAAGCGGCCGCGCACGTCGCGGCTTGAGGCGGAGTTACTGGACGAGCTCGCGGGCGGCGTGGACACCTACGCCGAGGCGATCGAGGCGATCTCCACGGAACGGGCGCTCGCGCTGATCGCCGGGCTGCCGCGGGACCAGGCCGAGGCGGTGCTGCTGCGGGTGGTGGTCGGCCTCGACGGACCCGCCGTCGCACGGGTGCTGGGCAAGCGCCCCGGCGCGGTGCGGACGTCGGTGTACCGGGGGTTAAAGAGACTGGCGGAACAGCTGGGTCCTACGGGGCCAGCGGATCCCGCGGGCTCCGGCGGTGCGCCAGACGGCTAAGGGGCGAGGAGCGAGGCGCAAGGGCAAGGCGCAAGGAGCAAGGAGCAAGGGCAAGGCGCAAGCTCAGAGCGTCTCCCGAAGCACTTCGCGATGCGTGGGCAGCGCCTCCTCGTAGCGGCGGCGGCCCTCGTCCGTCAGGGCCACGAAGACGCCGCGGCGGTCCATGTCGCACATGGCGCGGATCGCGAGGCCGTTCTTCTCCAGCCGGGCGACGAGGCGGGAGGCGGCGGACTGGCTCAGATGGATCGCGTCCGACAGCTCGGCCGCGCGGCACTTCTCGTGGCTAGCCAGCAGCTCCAGGGCCTCGAACTCGCTGACGCCGAGTTTGTGCCGGTGCTGTAGCTCGCGTTCGAGGGCGTTCCAGACGGTGGCGTGGCGGGCCATCAGGCCGCGCCACTCCGCTACCAGTCTGCGCTCGTCGGCACCCTTCATGCCGGCGAGGCTAGCATGCGTGAACATTAGATGCACGCGAATTAAATGCGTTGGCATTTGATGCACATGCATGTAACGTCATGCCCCATGAGCCACCCAGAGCACCTGACCACGACTTCCACCTCATGGGATTCCCGCCTGTGGGGCGTCCTGCTCACCGTGTCCCTCGTCATCGGTCTCGACGCGCTCGACGTGTCGATGGTGGCGGTGGCACTGCCCTCGATCCAGGCCGACCTCGGCCTGTCCACCAGCGCCCTGCAATGGGTCGTCAGCGGGTACGTCCTCACCTACGGGGGGCTGCTGCTGCTCGGCGGCCGCACCGCCGACCTGCTCGGGCGGCGGCGCGTCTTCCTGGCGGCGGTCGCCGTGTTCGCAGGGGCCTCGCTCGTCGGCGGGCTCGTCGACGACGGCACGCTGCTGATCGCGACCCGGCTGCTGAAGGGCGTGGCGGCGGCCTTCACCGCCCCGGCGGCGCTGTCGATCATCACCACCACGTTCGCGGAGGGACCGGCCCGTAACAAGGCGCTGGGAATCTTCGCCGTCTTCGGCGCCAGCGGCTACTCCGCCGGTCTTGTCTTCTCCGGCCTGCTGACCGAGGTCGGCTGGCGCTGGACGTTCTTCCTGCCCGTACCCGTAGCCCTGTTCGCGCTCGCCGCGGCCGTGAAGCTGCTGCCGAAGGAGGGCCGCCCCGAGCGCACCGGCGGCTATGACCTGCCGGGCGCCGCCACCGGCATCACCGCGATGCTGCTGTTCGTCTACACCGTCGTCGAGGCCCCCGAGATCGGCTGGGCCACGGCACGCACGCTGATCCAGTTCGCGGTGGCCGCCGCGCTGCTGGCCCTGTTCTACGTCATCGAGACGCGCAGCAAGCACCCGCTCATCCGCCTCGGCATCCTGCGCTCGGGCCCGCTGGCCCGCGCCAACGCCGGCGCCGCGGTGTTCTTCGGCGGCTTCATCGGCTTCCAGTTCGTCGTGATGCTGTACCTGCAGTCCGTCCTGGACTGGTCGGCGCTGCGGACGGCGCTCGGCTTCCTGCCCGCCGCGCTGATCGTGGCGTTCGGCTCGCCGCGGATGGACCCGCTGATCAACCGGGTCGGCACCGCCCGCACCATCGCGGGCGGCGTCGTCGCCCACGCGATCGCGTATGTGCTGTTCCTCGTCGTCGACCGGGACACGCCGTACTTCCTCGGGGTGTTCCCCAGCATGGTCCTGCTCGGCATCGGCTTCACCCTGGCCTTCGCGTCCTTCAACATCCAGGCCACCGCCGGGGTCCCGGACGAGGAGCAGGGCCTGGCCGGGGGCCTGCTCAACACCTCGATGCAGGTCGGCGGCGCCATCGGCCTCGCCGTCGTCACCGCGGTGCTGACCGCCAACGACGGCGGCAAGACCGGCCCCGACGCCCTGCTCGCCGGATTCACCCCGGCCCTGTTCGTCGTCACCGCGCTCTCGGTGATCGGCCTCGCCGTGGCCCTGTCCGGCATACGCGGAAAGCGGCGGGCCGCTCAGCCCGCGCAGGACCCGGAACTGGTCCTCACCGACTGACGCGCCCCGCCCCGTGGGGGCTGTCCCGCGCGGCCCCCGGCCGAGCCGCCCAGCGGCCGCCGGGGGTCTTCGGCATCCCAGACCATCCCAGACCATCCCAGGCCATCCCAGGCCAGAGCGGTAAAAACTGTGACGACGGCCGGGGCCGCCACCCCCCACAGGAGAGGCCCCGGCCGACGCACGGTACGGGTCGTGTGACGGCCCGTACTCTGTTCAGCGTCGTAGGTGCGTTTTGTGTCACACCCCGCCCGGTGACCTGCTTGTTGCGTGTTGTACAAACATGGACGGGTGGGCCATCGAGGCCTTACCGTTCTGCATCGCGCCGGGCTAGGGAGAAGTTAGTTGCTGGGGGACGACGCGGAGCTGACCACCGCGGTGCTCGCGGCACAGGATGGGGACGAGACCGCGTTCCGTACTGTGTACCGCGCTGTGCACCCGCGGCTCCTGGGGTACATACGCACGCTGGTCGGCGACGCCGACGCCGAGGACGTGGCGTCCGAGTCCTGGTTGCAGATCACCCGCGACCTCGACCGGTTCGACGGAGACGCGGACCGTTTCCGCGGCTGGGCCGCGCGCATCGCCCGCAACCGCGCGCTGGACCACATCCGGATGCGGGGCCGCCGCCCCGCCGTCGGAGGCGATGAGACGGAGCTCACGGTGAAGCCCGGCGACGCGGACACCGCGGGCGAGGCCCTGGAGGCGCTCGCCACCGGCGACACCCTCGCGCTGATCTCACAGCTCCCCCAGGACCAGGCCGAGGCCGTCGTGCTGCGCGTGGTCGTCGGGCTCGACGCGAAGAGCGCGGCCCAGACCCTGGGCAAGCGTCCCGGAGCCGTACGCACCGCCGCGCACCGAGGGCTCAAGCGGCTCGCGGAACTGCTCGGCGAGCTGGCGGACGGCGCCGACGGGCTGTCCGCCGTACCGCCGCAGCGGGGGCGGTCCGGGCAGGCCCCGAACGGTCCGGCGAGCGCTCCGGCGAGCCCCGGCACTGTGACGCATTCGCGTTCGAGGACGCAGAAGGACATGTGATGACCGACGAGTACGACAGGTGGCTGGACGAGGACGCCGCGGAGCTGTTGCTGCGTGGCGAGTCCCTCGACGCCGTACTCGACGCCTCTGCCGACAGCCCTGACGCCGCCGCGCGGAAGCGGGCGGCGCGACTCGCGGACGCGCTGGGCGCGGCGCGTCACGGGCTGCCGCTGAACGGGGAATCCAGGGCTGTGGAATCCGCGGCTGGTGCAGGGGCGGGTTCCGGGACCGGTGAGGTCGGCGCGGCTGGCGCTGCGGGCGGTGAGCTGCCCGGCGAGGCCGCCGCGCTGGCCGCGTTCCGGCAGGCTCGGGCGACGCGGGAGGCCGCGCCGCTGGCGTCCTCCACGGCCGCCGCGCCGTCTGAGGCCTCGGTGTCCTTTGACTCCGGTGACTCCGGGCCCGCTTCCGCTTCGGCTTCCGTCCGCGACGCCGACTCCGCCGTCGCCGTCAGCCCTCCGGCGAGTGGCATCCCCGTACGGACTCGCCTCCGAATCCGCTGGGGTCGGTCCGTCCGCCTCGGGATCGCCGCCGCGCTGGCCGCCTGCACACTCGGCGGGGTCGCCGTGGCGGCCGGGACCGGGGTGCTGCCCACACCCTTCGGCTCCGACGGCGACGACGGCGATCCGCGCCCCGGCGGCTCCGTCTCCGCCGCGGCCACGCCTCCGGGCACCCGTACGGGACCCTCGCCCGGCGCGACGAGCCCCGTCGAGCGCGACGACCGGGACGGCGACCCGGACGACGGCGACCGGGACAGCGGTCGGGAGGACGGCGGCCAGGCTTCTGACACCGACGAGAGCGGTGGGCGTACAGACACCGGCTCCGACACCGACTCCGACTCCGACCCCGACCCCGACCCCGACCGTACGGACTCCGACGCCGGGCGGCCCGAGGGCGGTACGAAGTCCCCGGCGCCCGGCGGTGGTTCCGCGGGCCGCGACGAGCAGAGCCCGGACGACGGACAGGCCGAGGCGCGCCCCGGCCTGACACCGGCGCAACAGCGCGACCTGTACCGGCGCGTGGTCACCGCCTGCCGCGACTACCAGAGCGGAAAGTCGCTGGCCGCGGAGGCTCGCCGTCGCCTGGAGCGCGCGGCCAACGGCGCGGGCAACGTAGCGAAGCTCTGCGACCGCGCCCTCGCGGCACAGCGCGACGGCGGCGACGACGACGGCGGTGGCAGCGCCAGCGGCGGCGACCACGGGAGCGACGCCGGCAGCGACGACCAGGGTCGCGCCGACGACAGCGGGAACGGGAACGGGAGCGGCGACAGGGGCGGACCCGCGGACTCGGGGAACCCCGCCGCGGACCATGGCCGCGATGCCGGTGACGGTGCCAGGCAGAGCCTGGACGACACGGGATCCTCGGTCACCCACCGCCTCGGTTCCGGCTCGGACACGCTTCGGACCGACCTCTCGCGGGATTCGTTCAGCTTCTGACGCGCGGGGGTGTGACACTTTCCGGGCTCATGACGCAGTATGAAGTGAGCCGACTGGTCATCGGCGATCGCACGAGCCGAGGTTCCCCCCGTACCCGCGGCTCTGTGCATCAGGCAGGGGTGGGACACGTTCCCCCGGTCCCGCCCCTGCCTCTCTTTGCGCCTGAACCGGATCTTGGTGCCTCACCGGTAGACGACTACCTTGTCGCCGGTCCTTACCTGGGCAAACAGCGTGGCGATGCCGGGCTTGCTCCGTACGTTCACGCAGCCGTGGGACGCGCCGCTGTAGCCGTGGGCCGCGAAGTCCGACGAGTAGTGCACCGCCTGGCCCCCGCTGAAGAACATCGCGTACGGCATCGGGGTGTCGTAGAGCGTCGAGTGATGGTGCCGGGACTTCCAGTACACGGTGAACGTGCCCTCGCGGGTCGGCGTGTACTGCGAGCCGAACCGCACGTCCACCGTCGACAGCGCTCTGCCGTCGACCATCCAGGTCAGCGTGCGGCTCTTCTTGCTGATGCACAGGACCCGGCCCGCAAGGCAGCGCGGGTCGGGCTTGGCGGGTGGCTGGTCGCCCGCCGCGTACAGCTCGAAGAAACCCGGCTCGCGGGTCATGGCGAGCAGCCGCCGCCAGGTCGTCTCATCGGTCTCGCCGGTCGCGGGCAGGCCGCGCTTGGCCTGGAAGCCCTTGACCGCGGTGACGGTGGACGGGCCGTACCGCCCGGTCGGGCCCGGACCGCCGAACCAGGCGATCTGCCGCAGCCGCGCCTGGAGGTCCCGTACGCGCTCGCCCTGATCGCCCCTGGCCAGCAGCACCTTCGGGGACGGCGCGGGGGCCTGCGAAGGGCTCGCGGACGCGCTCGGGGAAGGGCGCGGGGAAGGGCCCGCGCCCGGTGCCGCCGCCGACTCCGCGCCCGCGTGCGGCTTGCCCTCCGGTGACGGGCTCGACGGGCTCGACGGGCTCGACGGGCTTGATGGGCTCGATGGGCTCGATGGGCTCGGCACCGCGGTCAGCGGCGGCGGCCGCTTCCCGCCGAGGCCGTCGTCGCCCCGCCCGTCCACCGCCTGGGCCTCGCAGCCCGCCGCGACCGCCGCGACGGCGGCGACGGCCGCCACGACGGCCATAACCCGCCGTGTCCGCCGTGCCCGCCGCGGTCTCCGCCGCGGTCTCCATCGCGTCATGGAAGTCCTGCGCATCTGGCCCCCCACCCTGGGATGTCCTCCGTACCGAGAGAGTTCCCCCGCATCATGGAAGTGAACGCACGCCCCGAGCCACGGCGAGTCGCCGCGAGTGGCCGCGAGCCGCCCGAGCCACGGCGCGTCGCTGTGAGCAAGGTCCCAGCGTGCGGACCTCCACCCGACGCGCCCCCGCAGCTACAGTCCGTCGCGAGGGTCGTCGATTACCGGCAAGTAGCAGCAGGAGGCACAGCACATGGCGCGCGAGTCTGAGTCCGGACTGCCCATCGAGCCGGTCTACGGACCGGACACCCTCGCCGAGTCCGGCTGGGACCCGGCCGACAAGCTGGGCGAGCCCGGCGCGTACCCCTTCACACGGGGCGTCTACCCCACGATGTACACCGGACGGCCCTGGACGATGCGCCAGTACGCGGGCTTCGGCACCGCCGTCGAGTCCAACGCCCGGTACAAGCAGCTGATCGAGAACGGCACCATGGGCCTGTCGGTCGCCTTCGACCTGCCCACCCAGATGGGCCACGACAGCGACGCCCCGATCGCCTCCGGCGAGGTCGGCAAGGTCGGCGTGGCCATCGACTCGATCGACGACATGCGCGTCCTGTTCGGCGGCATCCCGCTGGACAAGGTCTCCACCTCGATGACGATCAACGCGCCCGGCGCGCTGCTCCTGCTGCTCTACCAGCTCGTCGGCGAGGAGCAGGGCGTCGCCGCCGACCAGCTCACCGGCACCATCCAGAACGACGTGCTCAAGGAGTACATCGCCCGCGGCACGTACATCTTCCCGCCCAAGCCGTCGCTGCGCCTGATCGCGGACATCTTCAAGTACTGCAAGGCCGAGATCCCGAAGTGGAACACCATCTCGATCTCCGGCTACCACATGGCGGAGGCGGGCGCGTCCCCCGCGCAGGAGATCGCGTTCACGCTCGCCGACGGCATCGAGTACGTCCGTACCGCCGTCGCCGCCGGAATGGACGTCGACGACTTCGCCCCGCGCCTGTCCTTCTTCTTCGTCTCCCGTACGACGATCCTCGAAGAGGTCGCCAAGTTCCGTGCCGCGCGCCGGATCTGGGCGAAGGTGATGAAGGAGGAGTTCGGCGCGAAGAACCCCAAGTCGCTGATGCTGCGCTTCCACACCCAGACCGCGGGCGTGCAACTGACCGCCCAGCAGCCCGAGGTGAACCTGGTCCGGGTCGCCGTGCAGGGCCTGGCGGCCGTACTCGGCGGCACCCAGTCGCTGCACACCAACTCCTTCGACGAGGCCATCGCGCTGCCGACCGACAAGTCCGCCCGGCTGGCCCTGCGCACCCAGCAGGTCCTCGCGTACGAGACCGATGTCACCGCCACCGTCGACCCGTTCGCCGGGTCGTACGTCGTCGAGCAGATGACCGACGACGTGGAGGCGGCCGCGCTGGAACTGATGCGGAAGGTCGAGGACCTGGGCGGCGCGGTGAGCGCCATCGAGCACGGCTTCCAGAAGAACGAGATCGAGCGCAGCGCCTACCGCATCGCCCAGGAGACCGACTCGGGCGAACGGGTCGTGGTCGGCGTCAACCGCTACCAGCTGGCGGAGGAGGAGCCGTACGAGCCGCTGCGCGTGGACCCGGCGATCGAGGCGGAGCAGGCCGAGCGGCTGGCCAAGCTGCGCGCCGAGCGCGACCAGAAGGCCGTGGACGCGGCGCTGGCGGCGCTCCAGGAGGCGGCGAAGGGCGACGCGAACGTGCTGTACCCGATGAAGGACGCGCTCAAGGCGCGGGCCACGGTCGGGGAGGTCTGCGACGCGCTGCGCGAGATCTGGGGCACGTACGTCCCCACTGACGCGTTCTGATCGCGGCAGCCAGTGCCTTACGCGGCGGCGGTGCTTCGCGCACCGCCGCCGCTGCCGTGTCGTTGCCGTTTCGCTGCCGTGTCGCGCGTACCGTCGTTCACCAAGTGGCCACCTCGCCGCACCTGTTGTTCATCGCCGGGCTTTCGGCGCGTGACCCGGTCCCCCTAGCTTTCTCGGACCATGTCTGTCTCTCCTTCCCCGTCCAGCGCACCCGCCCTGGGCGGCGTCGCCGTGCCCGTGTCCCGCGCGGCTGCGTCGTCCGACCGCCCCGCCCCGCGCGAACACCGGTACGACATCGACCTGATACGGCTGCTCTGCTCGTTCGGGGTGATCCTGGGCCACGCCGGGGCGCTGTTCGTCAGCGGCACGGGTCGCGGGACCGAGGCGGGGCAGAGCGCCTACTGGGCCGGGATGACGGCGGACGCGATCAGCCGCTACGCCGTCCCCATGTACTTCGCGATCGCCGGGTGGGCGGTGCTCGTCGGAGCGCCGCCGAAGAACGCCCGACGGCTGTGGCAGCGGCTCGTACGGATTCTGCTGCCGCTCGCCGTGTGGACGGCGGTCTATCTGCTCTGGGGGCGGTGGCGCGGCACCAACGAGTCGCCGATCGGGGAACTGGCGCTGGAGTCCGTGTTCGCCTCGACGCGGCCCGCGTACCACCTCTGGTACCTGTACGCCTACGTGCCGATCGTGATGCTGCTGGCGTTCGCCGCGATGGTGAGGTCGGGGAAGCGGCCCTGGGGCCTGGGCGCGGCGCTGCTGGCCGTCGCGGCGGCCCCGACGCTGTTCGGCGATCTCGCGCGGGTCACCGACTGGGACGTACCCCGCTTCGGGTGGGGCTTCGGCGTGTACCAGATCGTCTACGCGGTCCTGGGCGCGCTGCTGTTCGCCCTCCCGGCCGGGGCGTTCGGCCGCCGCCGCTGGCCCTGGCCGCTGCTCGCGTGCGCGGCCGTGCTGGCGGTGCTCTGGTACCAGCACGAGATCCACTATGTGATCCCCAACGCCAGCGTCCTCGTCGCGCTGCTCACCGGGGCCGTGCTGCTGTCCCTCAACCGGGTGCGGATTCCCGAGCGCTGGCGTCCGCGCCTGGCCTGGCTGGCCAACGGGGCGCTCGGCGCGTACATGGTCCATGTCCTGGTGCTCGACGTCCTCGGCCACCGGCTGATCTCCGCCGACCTGGGCGTGGCCGCGGCCGTCTCGCTGGTGGCCCTGCTCACCGTCGCCACCGCGCTGCTCTCCTTCGGGGCCAGCCTGCTGTGGGGGCGGCTGGGGCTGCGCCGCTTCCTCGGCTGACGCGGCGAGAAGGGGTGAGGGGCCGCACTCGGTGCGGCCCCTCACCCCTGGTCCGTGACTGCCTGATTGCTGACTGCTGCCCTTGGTCAGCTGGTCAGCTGGTCTGCCGCTGCCACGACCGCACCCGCTTGGCCACCCGCCGTACGAGCGCGTTGCGCGGGATGAAGCCGAGCTGCGCGGGCATCGCGCCGGGCAGGGCCAGCGCGGTGAGGCGGCGGCGCTTGAAGTAGCGCAGCGAGCCGGGGACCGGATGCCGCGTGAGGTAGTCCTCGGCGACCGGGCGCAGCACCGGGTAGATCTGCGGCTGCATCGCGAAGCCGACGGCCTTCACCAGGTCGGACAGCTCAGCGCGTACGCGGTCCTCGTCCGGCAGCGACCAGGACTCCACGGCGGCCCGGTCGTCCAGCTCGGGCAGCAGCGCGTCCACGATGGTCACGGGCACCCGGTTGCTGTTCTGGTACGGGGTGAGCCGGTCCAGGAGCAGCTCCGTGCCGACCCGAGCGACCGGCAGCCCGTAGCAGGAGGCCGCGGTGAGCAGCGCGGTGGAGAAGCAGCCGACGACGAGGGCGGGGCGCAGCCGGGTGTAGAGCGTCTCGGCCAGCACCGGCGTGTCGAGCGAGGTCAGCTCGGCGCCGAGCAGCGCGGCCTCCTTCTCCAGGGCGTCGGAGAACCGCGCGGGCGCCGTGGGGTGGGGCTTGAACACGATATGCCGGTGGCCGAGCCGCACGGCGCCCCGCAGCATCCGCAGATGCAGTTCCTCCTCCTCGTCGTCGGTGAGGATGCCCAGGGCGGCCAGATACTGCCCGAGCAGCAGCGCGGGGGCACGCGGCGTCGACGGCGCGCCCTGCGCATCGGACGCGTCGGCTGTGTCAGCCGTGCCGGACGCGTCGGCGAGCTCGGCGAGCACCTTGGTGAAGGTCCTGGTGGGCACGATCTCGGCGGGTACGTCGAACTCGGTGAGCAGCAGCGGCGCCAGACCGGGCACCAGGTCCAGATGCAGCAGTCGGCGCACCCGCGTCCCGACCAGCGGGTCGAGCTTCTTGCGGGTCGGCCCGTAGCTCATCAGCCCGTCCGCGTAGACGTCGATCGGGGCGTCCGTGAAGATCCGCGCCAGCGCCAGCGCCGGGTTGACCTGGATGGACTCGACGGTGACGCGCACCGGCGCGTCGCCCAGCCGCCAGGAGTTCCGCAGCTGCCGCTCCCACAGCGGCGCGTCGTCGGCGCGGGGCGACCAGCCGCTGGGGTGCAGGGGCGCGATGGTCTCGTTCCAGGAGATCACCTCGTCGAAGCGCCCGCGCAGGCTCGCGAATCCCGGCAGCTCGTCGAGCGGGGAGGCGAGTTCGGGCGTCGCGGAGTTGTTGCTGAGCAGCAGGACGCGGCGTACGGGCGGGCCGAAGCAGCCTTCGTCGATCGCGGCCGCGAGGGTGGCGACGCCGTACAGCGTGGAGGCGCAGAACAGCTGTACTTCGCCGGTCATCGTGCTCCCGTCGCCGGTCATCGTGTGCTCGTCACCGGTCATCGTGTGTCCGTCGCCCGTCATCGTGTGCCCGCCCCGGCCGCCCCGGCCGCCCCGGCCGTCTCGTCCGCATCGGCGCCGTGCTGAGCGCCGGACAGGGGTTTGCGCCGCAGTCTGCGCAAGTGCCGGGCGCGTTCGTCGTCCATGGAGTCCAGTACGTCGTCCAGGACGTCCTGCGGAAGCCGCCGCAGCGCCCCGGCGCTCAGCGAACGCAGTTTCCGCGCCACGGACGGCTCGTATCTGTCCGTCGACCGCAGATGATGGGAGATCATCGCGCAGTACGTACGAATCGCCTTGGGAAGGAACAGGTGCCCCTCCCGGTCCCGCGCGGTTTCCTCGACCACCTGGTCGAAGGCGCGAATGAAGTCGAGCTGCCGCATGTCGCCGATCTGGGTGAGCGAGGAGGTGACGCCCCGGCGGTAGAACTGGCCGAGCAGTCCCAGTACCGCGAAGGATTCCGCGCCCAGGTGCAGTTGCCAGGTCAGCAGCCGGTCCTCGGCCGTGCGCAGACCCGCCCGGAAACGCAGCAGACCCGATTCGACCAGACGGCGGTGATACACACCGGCCCAGACGAACGGGTAGTCGACGGGCGTCGAGCGGTTCACCGGGAGAATCGCCGTACGCGGCGAGACGACGGTGTTGCGCGGACCGAACGGCACGCGCTGAACCGACCGGGCGCTGCCGGTGAACCGGACATGGTCCGTCCGGACGAAGTCACAGCCCAAGCTCTCGGCGGCGGCGACCAGTTGGGCGTAGTAGCCCGGCGCCGCCCAGTCGTCGCCGTCCAGGAACGCGAGATATTCGCCCTGGGCCGCGTCGATTCCCGTATTGCGCGCGTCAGCCACGCTGCCGTTGTTCTCGTGCTTGCGGAGAACCGATCCGGGTACGTCACGCGCGGCGCGTTCCAGGAGTTCCGACGTGCCGTCGGTCGACCCGTCGTCGACGAGAATGAACTCGAAGTCCGGCCGAGCGTTGGCCCGCAGACTTCTGAGCGTATCGGGCGCGTATTGCCGGACGTTATAGAACGGCACGATGACTGAGAGCTTAACCACGTGGGTGATGCTAGGCACCCGATCGCCAGGCGTCTCGACCCTTGGAAAGACGGTGGGTGAACGAAGCGTGGCGGATTGGTTAACCCGACTGATTCCGGGGCTGGTTCGCCAACTGTCGAGGTGCTGTTAACCAGCTGTTGAGTTCTGGTTGGGCCGCGCTGCCGAATTCCTTCCTAGCGTCTTCGACGTGCCAAGTACGACGAAGAAGCAGCGAGTTGCCGTACTCGCGGATTCCGACACCCGATGGAAGTGGGGCGCGCTCACCGCACGTCGCCTCGTGCCGGAGGGCGAGGACCGGGACGGCGGCTCCGTACTGCTCGACGGGTTCCTGCTCCGCGGGCGGGCCACGCCCACCGCGCGGCAGCTCGACGAGGTGGGCGTGCGCGCCGACGCGCTGCGCGAGGTCACCGGGGTCGAGTTCCTGCGGGTCATGGAGCGCGAGCGGTACGACGTGGTCGTGCTCGCCCTGGTCGGCGGGGCGGTGCAGGCGATGCTGCACGGGCTCGCCCGCGTGTGGCGGGAGCGGGCCGAGCGGCCCGTGGTCGTCACCGGCTATGTCGGCGTCGTCTACGAGAAGCTCGCGGACGGGCTGCTGCTGCGGCACGGCGCGGACGTCGTGCTCGCCAACTCCCGGCAGGACGCGGACCGTTTCCGGGCCGTGTACGAGGGAGTCGGCGCTGAATCGAGCGGGGTCGTGGAGGCGGCCCTGCCCTTCCTCGGCGGGGCCGCGTACCAACCGCGCGAGCCGAACGGCTCGCACGCGCCGCGCGAGCCGTACACCGTCGCCTTCGCGGCCCAGCCGTCGGTCCCGGAGTCCCGCGCGGACCGGACGTATCTGCTGCGACGGGCGGCTGGGCACGCCCGGCTGCACCCCGACCGCGAGGTGCTGGTCAAGCTCCGCTCCAAGCCCGGCGAGCACACCACGCACCTGGAGGAGCTCCCGTACCAGAAGCTGGCCCAGCACCTCGCCCTTCCGGCCAACTGCCGCCTGGTCTACGGGCACATGGGCGACGTACTCGACCGCACCGACCTGCTGGTCACCGTCAGCTCCACCGCCGCGCTCGAATCCCTGCACCGCCGCATCCCCACCGCGGTCCTCACCGACCTGGGAGTACGCGAGGCGCTCGGCAACCACCACTTCATCGGCTCCGGCTGCCTGGCCTCCTGGGACCAGCTGGACGCGGGGCACACCCCGGCCCCCGACGAGCGGTGGCTGACCCGCCAGGGAGTGGCCGCGGACGGGTCGTACGAGACGGCCTTCGACGCCGCCCGCGCCCGCGTCAGCGAGCTGCGGAAGAGCGCCCTGCCGCCCCTGGACCCGTACTACACCCGCACCACCGCACCCGGATATCTGCCCGGCATCCTCGCCCGCCACCACCTCGGCCCGGACGGCGCCCCGCTGCCCGGCGCCCCGGCCGCCGACCGGCAGGCGGGCCCGGTGCGCCAGGCGGTGCGCCGCGCCGCCCGTGGCGCGTACCGCCACGGGGTGCAGCGCGTCGCGCCGGTCATCCGGCGGATGGGGGAGCTGTGAACCCCGGCGAGCGGCTCAGCGCGAAGCCCCGAGAGCGAACCCTTCTAGGAGACCTGCCCATGACTGACTCACAAGCGGGCCAGGCCGCCCCACCGGTACGCCGGGTACTCGCCGTCATCCCGGCCCGCGGCGGCTCGAAGGGCGTGCCCGGCAAGAACCTCGCGCCGGTCGCCGGAGTGCCGCTGGTCGTCCGCGCCGTCCGCGAGTGCCGCGCGACGCGCCTGGTCACCGATGTGGTGGTCTCCACGGACGACGCCGCCATCGCCGACGCCGCACGCGACGCGGGCGCCGAGACGGTGCGGCGTCCCGCCGCGATCGCCGGGGACACGGCCACCAGCGAGGCCGCGGTGCTGCACGCGATCGACGCCCACGAGACGCTGCACGGCGGCCGGGTGGACGTGGTCCTGCTGGTCCAGTGCACCAGCCCGTTCCTGGCCCGCGAGGACGTCGACGCCGTCGCGGCCGCGGTCACCGAGGGCGGCGCGGACACGGCGGTCACCGTGGCGCCGTTCCACGGCTTCGTCTGGCGGGACGGAGACGGCGACGCCGGGGCCGCCCCGGCCGATGGCGGCTACGGCGTCAACCACGACAAGTCCCACCGCCCCCGCCGTCAGGACCGCCCCCAGGACCTGCTGGAGACCGGCGCCGCGTACGCGATGACCGCCGAAGGGTTCCGCACCCACCGGCATCGCTTCTTCGGCCGTACCGAACTGGTGCGCACCGACCCGGCCCGCGTGCTGGAGATCGACGACCCGCACGACCTCGCCCGCGCCCGCGCCCTGGCCCCGCTCCTGGACCGCGCGGACGGCGAAGCGCCCCGCCGACTCCCCACCCGCGACGACGTCGACGCGGTGGTCATCGACTTCGACGGCACCCAGACCGACGACCGGGTGCTGATCGACTCCGAAGGACGCGAACTCGTCGCCGTACACCGCGGCGACGGACTCGGCATCGCCGCCCTGCGCGGGGACGGCCTGAAGATGCTGATCCTGTCCACGGAACAGAACCCGGTCGTCGCCGCCCGCGCGCGCAAGCTCCGGATCCCCGTGCTGCACGGCATCGACCGCAAGGACCTCGCACTGAAGCAGTGGTGCGAGGAGCAGGGCATCGCGCCCGAGCGCGTGCTCTACGTCGGCAACGACGTCAACGACCTCCCGTGCTTCGGCCTCGCGGGCTGGCCGGTAGCGGTCGCCAGCGCCCACGACGTCGTACGCGACGCCGCACGCGCGGTCACCGCGTCCGCGGGCGGCGACGGCGCGATCCGGGAGATCGCCTCCTGGATCCTCGGCCCCTCCCTCAACTCCCTTTAACCCCTCAGCTCCCTCGACCCCTCAACTCCCTTTAACCCCCTCAGCTCCCTCAGCTCCCTCAGCTCCCTCGACACCTAAGGAAACACCTGCCATGTCTGCCACCCCCGCCGCGGCCGCCGCCACCACGTCCCGCCTGCGCACCCTCGGCAACAAGACCGCGGGCCCCGGCCGCCCCGTCTACATCACCGGCGAGATCGGCATCAACCACAACGGCGACCTGGACAACGCCTTCAAGCTGATCGACGCGGCCGCCGAAGCGGGCTGCGACGCCGTCAAGTTCCAGAAGCGCACCCCGGAGATCTGCACCCCGCGCGACCAGTGGGACATCGAGCGCGACACCCCCTGGGGCCGGATGACGTACATCGACTACCGTCACCGCGTGGAGTTCGGCGAGGCCGAGTACACGGCCATCGCCGAGCACTGCAAGAAGCGCGGCATCGACTGGTTCGCGTCCCCGTGGGACACCGAGGCCGTCGCCTTCCTGGAGAAGTTCGACATCCCCGCCCACAAGGTCGCCTCCGCCTCGCTGACCGACGACGAGCTGCTGCGCGCCCTGCGCGCCACCGGCCGCACGATCATCCTGTCCACCGGCATGTCGACCCCGAAGCAGATCCGCCACGCGGTCGAGGTCCTGGGCAGCGACAACATCCTGCTCTGCCACGCCACGTCGACGTACCCGGCCAAGGCCGACGAGCTCAACCTCCGCGTCATCAACACCCTCCAGAGCGAGTACCCGAACGTCCCGATCGGCTACTCCGGCCACGAGACGGGCCTGCAGACCACCCTCGCCGCGGTCGCGCTCGGCGCCGCCTTCGTGGAGCGGCACATCACCCTGGACCGCGCGATGTGGGGCTCCGACCAGGCCGCGTCCGTCGAGCCGCAGGGGCTGTCCCGCCTGGTGCGCGACATCCGCGCCGTCGAGGCCTCACTCGGCGACGGCGTCAAGAAGGTGTACGAGTCCGAGCTCGGCCCGATGAAGAAGCTGCGCCGCGTCACCGGTGTCGTCGCCGAGGCCGAGGCCGAGGCGCGGCAGGCCGACCGCGAGACGGCCGCGGTCTGAGACAGCCGGACGCCGCACGGTGAAGTCCTCGCCCGGACGCGTCGGCGCCCCCGAGCAGTCGGGGGCGCCGACCCCGCCCCGCCGCCCCGCCACGGCCAGCACACCCACTGAGCACCCCGACCGCGCCGACCACACCGGCACCGTGGCGTTCGTGGAGAGCCCGGTCCAACTGCTCAACGTGCTGGAGTGGGCGCACTCCAGCACAACCCCGGCCACCACGCGCACGGCCACCCCGCCCGCGTCCGGCACGCCCGCGTCCGGTACGCCCGAGCGCGGCATGCCCGCGCCCGGTACGCCTGACCCGCGCGCCTCCGGCGCACCCGCGTCCAGCGCACCCGAGCCCGAGCCCGAGCGCGGCGCGCCCGAGCGCGGCGCGCCCGAGCCCACGCGCGGCGCGCCCGATCGTGGCGCACCCGCGCCCGCCGACCCGCCCGCGCCCGCCGCCCGTACCGCCACCGGGCTCACCGTCATCGTGCTGTCCCCGGTCGACCCCATGTCGCGCGGCCAGCTGCGCCGGATGACCGAACTGGCCTGGGACGAGGGGCACACCGTGCGCTGGGAGGAGGCGCGCGGCGGGGCCGCCGCCGCGGTGCGCACCGTCGGCGGGCTCGCACGGCTGCTGCGCGGGGCGCGCCGGGTGGTGATCGGCGACCCCTTCTCCCGCTATGTGCAACTCCTGCTCACCCTGACCCACGCCCGTGACCTCGTGGTGGTCGACGACGGGACCGCGACCATGGAGTTCCTCACCCAACTCGCCAGCGGCGAACGCCTGGTCCGCTGGCACCGGCGCGGCGGCCGCCGCGGGGCGCGGGACGTGCTGTTCGCGCCGGTCTCCGCCTCCGCGCGCCGCCGCCTCACCCCGTCGGGCGCGCGCGACGTGGAGGTGTTCTCGTCGATGCCGGTGCGCGCCCCGGCGGGCATCCGGATCACCGAGAACGACTTCTCCTGGACCCGCGCCCGCTTCGGCCCCCCGCGCGTCTGCGAGAGCGCGGACATCGTGGGCACATCCCTGGTCGAAACGGGGGTGGTGGACCGGGAACGCTATCTGGCGGCGGTCGCGCGACTGGCCCGCACCCACGGCGCGGGCCGCTACTTCGCCCACCGCAGGGAGCTGCCCGAGAAGCTGCAACGGCTGTCGGCCGAGACCGGACTCGACATCGTCCGCCCCGACCTCCCGCTGGAGCTCGTCGCCCGCCGCGGCCCGATCGGCCGTACGATCGTGAGCTTCCCCTCGACCGTGGTGCACACCCTGCCGCTGGCCCTGGCGGGCGCCGGGGTCGAGGTCGCGGTCTGTGACATCGACCCCACCTGGCTGACGGACCACGCGTCCCCGCGCGCCCAGGGCTTTCTGTCCGGCGTCACCGGAACCGCCCGTGACGTGCACCGACTGCGGTCCGTACGCACGGCGTAGCAGAGGTCGTAACGGAGGTCGTAACGGAGGGGAATCGAAGGGAAACTAACTGTCATACCCGCGGGGCAAGGGGCTCATGCCCGCCTCGACTGGGTTTCTTACGCCAATCTGGCTGAACTTTTGCTGATCGTGGGTTAGTTGGCTCATGAGCCGCTCTACCCTTCAAAGGGTGAACCAGCTGATGTCCCGCGAGTCCCGAGAGTCCCGCGCCGAGCCCGAAGCCGCAGAGGCCGCGTCCGACGCGGAGTCCGCTCCGGCGGACCCCCTGCCCGGTGCGCTGCCCGAACGGCTGCGCACCGAACTCGTCGCCTTCCGGCGCGACTTGCACATGCACCCCGAGCTAGGCCATCAGGAGTTCCGGACCACCGCCGCGCTCAAGGCCCGCCTGGAGCGGGCCGGGCTCCGGCCACGGGTACTCGACACCGGCACCGGCCTGGTGTGCGACATCGGCGCCGCCGACCGGGCGCGGCCGATGCTCGCCCTGCGCGCGGACATCGACGCCCTGCCCATCCCGGACGCCAAGGTCGACTCGCCGTACCGCTCCACCGTCGCGGACCGCGCCCACGCCTGCGGCCACGACGTGCACACCGCCGTCGTGCTCGGCGCGGGCCTGGTGCTCGCCGAACTGGACCGCGCGGGGCGGCTCCCGGCCCCCGTACGGCTGATCTTCCAGCCCGCCGAAGAGGTGCTGCCCGGCGGCGCGACGGACGCCGTCGAGTCCGGAGTCCTGGACGGCGTCGGCCGGATCCTCGCGGTGCACTGCGACCCGCGCGTGGACGCCGGACGGATCGGGCTGCGGCACGGCCCGATCACCTCCGCCTGCGACCGCCTGGAGGTCTCCCTGGACGGCCCCGGCGGCCACACCGCGCGCCCGCACCTCACCACCGACCTGGTCACCGCCGCCGCCAAGGTGGTCTCCGAGGTCCCGGCGCTGGTCGCCCGCCGGATCGACGCGCGCTCCGGGCTCGCCGTCACCTGGGGCCGGATCGAGGCGGGCCACGCCTGCAACGTCATCCCGCAACACGCCGAGCTGTCCGGGACTGTACGCTGCCTCGACCTGGCCGCCTGGCGGCAGGCGCCCGACCTGGTGCACGCCGCCGTCCAGGACATCGCCGACCTGTACCGCGCCAAGTCGCAGATCAACTACGTCCGCGGGGTCCCCCCGGTCGTCAACGACCCGGCCGCCGCCGACCTGCTGCACGCCGCCATGACGGCCCGCCGCGGGGTCCGGGCGATCGAGGACACCGAACAGAGCCTCGGCGGCGAGGACTTCTCCTGGTACCTGGAGCACGTACCGGGCGCGATGGCCCGCCTCGGCGTGCGCACGCCGGGCGACCACACCGTCCGAGATCTCCACCAGGGCGACTTCGACGCCGACGAGTCGGCCATCACGGTCGGCGTCGAACTCTTCACCGCCGCCGCCCTCATCGACGCCGCCCAGCGGTAGCCCGACCGGCGACAGCCCGGACGTGAAGCCTGAGTTCCGGGAGGGGCGTTCCAGCCACGCCCGCGCCCGTGACCCAGTCGCGCTCCCGTGGAGCGGGGGCCGTCCGGGGGCCGTCCGGGGGCGCGCGGGCGCGTCGTTCCCGTCCCTTTGTTCCTGTCCGGGACAAAAGGTGACCTGCGGATTCGCCCGCGCGACACCCTATGGGGGTTGTCCGAAACGCTTCGATTGCATAACAGGCGCTGAACCCCTCTTTACGACACATCTACGCGCGTTAAGCTCCCGGTAAGTCAGCCCCGGTCGGGGCGCTTCCTTGAGTGAAGGGGTACCCATCGTGCGCCGGGTGACCAAGATCGTCGTCAGTGGTGCGGCCACCACTGCTCTCGCCTTCTCCGCTGTCGCGTGCGGAAGCGACGACGGAGACAAGTCCAGCAGCTCGTCCGAGAAGGGCATCGGCCTCGCCTACGACGTCGGCGGCCGTGGCGACCAGTCGTTCAACGACGCGGCCGCCGCCGGTTACGACCGGGCCAAGAAGGAATTCAACATCGAGGGCGCCGAGAAGGAGCCCAAGGAGGGCGAGTCCGAGCGCGACAAGATCCAGCGCCTGACCGAGATGGCCCGCCAGGGCTACAACCCGGTCATCGGCGTCGGGTTCGTCTACGCCAAGGCCATCGACGAGGTCGCCAAGAAGTTCCCGAAGACCAGCTTCGGCATCGTCGACGACTCCTCGAAGCAGGCGGACAACGTCGCCAACCTGGTCTTCACCGAGGAGCAGGGCTCCTACCTGATGGGCGTGGTCGCCGCCAAGACCACCAAGACCGACACGGTCGGCTTCATCGGCGGTGTGGACACTCCGCTGATCAAGAAGTTCGAGGCGGGCTTCAAGCAGGGCGTCGAGGACACCAACCCGGACGTCACCGTGCTCACCGAGTACATCACGCAGCTGCCCGACACGAAGGGCTTCGCCGACCCGGCGGGCGGCAAGCGCATCGCGAACGGCATGCTCTCCAAGAAGGCCGACGTCATCTACCCGGCGGCCGGCGGCTCCGGCGGCGGCGCCTTCGAGGCGGTCAAGGCCAAGGGCGACGCCTGGGGCCTGGGCGTCGACTCGGACCAGTACAAGATCCCGGCGCTCTCGGGCGTGAAGGAGGTCATCCTGACCTCGATGCTCAAGAACGTCGAGGGCGCGGTGTACGACTTCGTCAAGTCGGTCCAGGAGGGCAAGCCGCAGTCCGGTGTCATCTCCGCCGACCTGGCCCACGACGGTGTCGGCTACTCCAAGTCCAACCCGGAGTTCGTCAAGATGACGGACACCATCGCCGCGGTCGACGAGGCGAAGAAGAAGATCGCCGCCGGTGAGATCAAGGTCGCCACGGAGCCCAAGGAGTAACCCTCCCGGCTCGCCGAGCCAGCCCTCCGGGGGACCCTTATCCCCCGGAGGGCGCTCGCACTCCTGCTTTCTCGCTGACTCTACGCGCGTAGCGTGTGCATGACAGGATACGGTCGCCACCCCGGCGGCTCACCGCCGCGGCCCCGCGTCACCTTCGGCACGTCCGTCGCATCCGTCGTATCCGTCACGTCAGCCACGTCTGGCACGTCCGTCACCTTCCGTCTTCCGTCACCCTTCCGTCACCTCCTTTACTCCGCCCCGAGGGAGTGCGCCATCACAGCCTCCACCGAGACCGCGGCCGTCGAGCTCCGCGGCATCACTAAGCGATTCCCCGGCGTCGTCGCCAACCACGACATCGACATCACCGTCCGCAGGAGCACCGTGCACGCTCTGGTCGGTGAGAACGGGGCAGGCAAGTCGACGCTGATGAAGATCCTCTACGGCATGCAGAAGCCGGACGAGGGCACCATCACGATCGACGGCGAGCAGGTCAGCTTCGCCAGCCCCGGCGACGCGATCGCCCGCGGCATCGGCATGGTGCACCAGCACTTCATGCTCGCCGACAACCTCACCGTCCTGGAGAACGTCGTACTCGGCGGCGAGAAGCTGTACGGCATCGGCTCCAAGGCCCGCAAGAAGATCCTGGAGATCTCCCAGGCCTACGGCCTCGGCGTCAACCCCGACGCCCTCGTCGAGGACCTCGGCGTCGCCGACCGCCAGCGCGTGGAGATCCTCAAGGTCCTCTACCGCGGCGCCCGCACCCTGATCCTCGACGAGCCGACCGCCGTCCTGGTCCCGCAGGAGGTCGACGCGCTCTTCGCCAACCTGCGCGAACTCAAGGCCGAGGGCCTGTCGGTCATCTTCATCTCGCACAAGCTGGGCGAGGTGCTGAGCGTCGCCGACGACATCACGGTCATCCGGCGCGGCACCACCGTCGGCACGGCCGTCCCGTCCGAGACGACCCCGCGCGCGCTCGCCGAGCTGATGGTCGGCAGCGAACTGCCGGTCCCGGAGACCACCGAGTCCACGGTCACCGACCGCGTCGTCCTCGACGTCAAGGACCTCACGCTGGGCGCCGAAGGCCGCAAGCCGGTCCTGGACCACCTCACCTTCGCCATCCACGCGGGCGAGGTTCTCGGCATCGCGGGCGTCGAGGGCAACGGCCAGACTGAGCTGATCGAGGCCCTGATCGGCCTCAAGGACCCCGACTCCGGCACCATCTCGCTGGCCGGTGAGACGATCACCCACTGGCCGACGCGCAAGCGCCGCGAACAGGGCATCGGCTACATCCCCGAGGACCGCCACCGGCACGGCCTGCTCCTGGAGGCCCCCCTCTGGGAGAACCGCATCCTCGGCCACGTCACCGAGAAGCCCAACTCCAAGGGTTTCTGGCTGGATCCCAAGGGCGCCAAGGCCGACACCGAGCGCATCGTCGACGAGTACGACGTCCGCACGCCCGGCATCGAGGTCACCGCGGCCTCGCTCTCCGGCGGCAACCAGCAGAAGCTGATCGTCGGCCGCGAGATGAGCCATACCCCGCGCTTCCTGATCGCCGCCCACCCCACCCGCGGCGTGGACGTCGGCGCGCAGGCGCAGATCTGGGACGCGATCCGCGAGGCCCGCCACGAGGGGCTCGCCGTTCTGCTGATCTCCGCCGACCTGGACGAACTGATCGGCCTGTCCGACACGCTGCGGGTCATCTTCGACGGCCGCCTGGTCGCCGACGCCGACCCCGCGACCATCACCCCGCAGGAACTGGGCTCGGCCATGACCGGCGCCGCGTCCGGCCATCTGGAGCACCCCGAGGACGCCCCGCCGGGGAACTCCGGCGCCGAGAACTCCACGCAGAGCGGGGGAGAGGACCGATGAACACCGCAGCACCCACCAAGGAGATCAAGCGCGAGCTCGCCAAGGAGCGGCTGATCCTCGCGCTCGCCGCTCCGCTGCTCGCCCTGGCCGTGGCCGTGACGCTGACCTCGGTCATCCTGCTCGCCACCGGCAAGAACCCCTTCGAGCCGTACTCGCTCATGGTGAGCTACGTCGCCGAGTGGCCCGACGTGCAGGCGCTGGTCTTCAACCAGACCGTCACGTACTACTTCGCGGCGCTCGCGGTCGCCGTCGGCTTCCGCATGAACCTGTTCAACATCGGCGTCGAGGGCCAGTACCGCCTCGGCGCGTGCGTCGGCGCGATCGTGGGCTTCAACCTTCCGGGCCCCGGCGTCGTGAAGATGATCGCGGTCATCGTCACCGCCGTGCTGGTCGGCTCGATCTGGGCGGGCATCGCGGCGCTGCTCAAGGTGTTCCGCGGCGTCAGCGAGGTGATCGCCACGATCATGCTGAACGCCATCGCCACCGCGATCATCGGCTACCTGATTCAGAAGGACGTCTTCGGCCACCAGCCCGAGGGCTCCAACGTGGTCCACACCGGCGACCTCCCCGAGTCCGCCTGGTTCCCCGGAATCCCCTACGGCGACTTCGAGATCTACGGCTTCGTGGTCATCGCGGCGCTGTGCGGCGTCGGCTACTGGGTGATGCTCAACCGCACCCGCTTCGGCTTCGACCTGCGCGCCGCGGGCGCGTCCGAGTCGGCGGCCCTCGCCTCCGGCGTCAGCGGCCGCAAGATGGTCGTCATCGCGATGGTCGCCTCCGGTGCGCTGGCCGGGTTCATCGGCATGCCCGTGCTGCTCGGCGAGACCCACACCTTCGTGTCGGACTTCCCCGCCGGATACGGCTTCACCGGCATCGCCATCGCGCTCCTCGGCCGCAACCACCCGCTGGGCATGGCCTTCGGCGCGCTCCTGTGGGCCTTCCTCGACAAGGCGTCCACCACCCTCGACGACAACGGCTACGAGTCCGAGATCTCCGTGATCATGCAGGGCATCATCGTGCTCGCCGTCGTCGTCGCCTACGAGTCCGTGCGGCGCTGGGGCCTCAGCCGCCAGCAGTCGAAGGTCGGCGCCGAGCTGGCCGCCGCCGCGAAGAAGAACGAGGAGGTGGCTGCCTGATGGCCGCCACGGCAACCGCCCCGGCCGCGCCCAAGCCCGCGGCCCCCTCCCCCCACGGCTCGGGCTTCGACTGGCGCCGCATGCTGTACTACGCACTCGGCGGCCTGGTCCTCTTCTCGCTCGTCCGCACCCTGACCGGCACCAACGACATCACCTCCGTCGGCCAGGTGGCCGCCGCGATCTCCGTCGCCGTGCCGATCCTGCTCGCCGGTCTCGGCGGTCTGTGGTCGGAGCGCGCGGGCGTGATCAACATCGGCCTCGAAGGCATGATGATCTTCGGCACCTGGTTCGGCGCCTGGGCCGGATATCAGTGGGGCCCCTGGACCGGCCTGCTGGTCGGCATGATCGGCGGCGCGCTCGGCGCACTGCTGCACGCCATCGTCACCGTCACCTTCGGCGTCAACCACATCGTCTCCGGTGTCGCCATCAACATCCTGGCGCTGGGCGCGACCCGCTTCCTGTCCAAGCTGACCTTCGGCGCGGAAGAGGGCGGCAGCTCCACCCAGTCCCCGCAGGTCGACCCGCTCGGCAGGCTGACCGTGCCCGGCCTGTCGGACTGGCTGGTCGACCTCAACGGCAAGCACTGGTTCCTGGTCTCCGACCTCGCGGGCTTCCTCGGCGCGCTGACCACCCGGCTGTCCTGGCTGTCGGTCATCGCGATCGGGCTGCTGGTCGCGACCTACTTCATCCTGTGGCGCTCCGCCTTCGGACTGCGGCTGCGGTCCTGCGGCGAGAACCCGGTCGCCGCCGAGTCCCTCGGCGTCAACGTCTACCTCTACAAGTACATCGCGGTACTGGCCTCCGGCGCGCTCGCGGGCCTCGGCGGCGTCTTCCTCTCCGAGGTGGCCGCGCCCTTCTACCGCGAGGGCCAGACCGTCGGGCTCGGCTATATCGGCCTCGCCGCGATGATCTTCGGTAACTGGCGTCCGGCGGGCGTCGCGATGGGCGCGCTGCTGTTCGGCTTCACCGGCTCGCTCAAGGAGCGCGGCGCGGAGAACGTCATGGCGATGTTCCTGCTGATCGGCATCCTGCTGGTCATCGTCGCCGTCTGGCAGGCCGCCAAGCACAAGTACCTCCAGTCCGGGCTGGCCGCGCTGGCCGGACTCGGGGCCGTGCTGACGTATCTCACCGTGGACGAGGTGCCGAGGCAGTTCATCGGCGCCGCGCCCTACATCGCGACGCTGCTGGTCCTGGCCCTGGCGGCGCAGAACCTGCGGATGCCGAAAGCGAACGGCAAGCCCTACCGCAAGGGGCAGGGCAAGTGACGGACGCCGACGCCGACGCCTCCGTCGGCATCGACTGGGAAGCCCTGCGCGAGGCGGCGCGCGACGCCATGTCCCGCGCGTACGCCCCGTACTCGGGCTTCCCGGTCGGCGCGGCGGCCCTGGTGGACGACGGCCGCACCGTCACCGGCTGCAACGTCGAGAACGCGTCGTACGGCCTCGGGCTGTGCGCGGAGTGCGGCCTGGTGTCCGCGCTCCGCCTCTCCGGGGGCGGCCGCCTCACGCACTTCACCTGTGTGGACGGCGCGGGCGCGGTCCTGATGCCCTGCGGCCGCTGCCGCCAGCTCCTGTACGAGTTCGGCGGCCCCGAACTCCTCCTCGACACCGCCTCGGGCATCCGCCCCTTGTCCGAGATCCTCCCGGACGCGTTCGGCCCGGAAAACCTGAAGTAGCCCCAGCCCCAGCCCCAGCCCCAGCCCCAGCCCCGCCCGGCACATCCAGCCCGTCCGGCGTTTGAGGACTTTCGGGAAGGGGCGGGGTGTGGGACCCCTCCCTGACCCGCACCCCAGCGCACCCGCACACGCACCCCCGGAAAGGGACCCCATGGACGTCATCTCCGTCATCCGCACCAAGCGGGACCGCGGCGAACTGACCCCCGACCAGATCGACTGGGTCATCGACGCCTACACCCGCGGCGAGGTCGCCGACGAACAGATGTCGGCCCTGGCGATGGCGATCCTCCTGAACGGCATGAACCGCGCTGAGATCGCCGCCTGGACCGCCGCGATGATCCGCTCCGGCGAGCGGATGAACTTCGACGCCCTGTCCCGCCCGACCGCCGACAAGCACTCCACCGGCGGCGTGGGCGACAAGATCACCCTTCCGCTCGCCCCGCTCGTCGCCGCCTGCGGCGCCGCCGTGCCGCAGCTGAGCGGCCGCGGCCTCGGCCACACCGGCGGCACCCTGGACAAGCTGGAGTCCATCCCCGGCTGGCGCGCGCTGCTGTCCAACGCCGAGATGATGGACGTCCTGGACTCCACCGGCGCGGTGATCTGCGCCGCGGGCGACGGCCTCGCGCCCGCCGACAAGAAGCTGTACGCGCTGCGCGACGTCACCGGCACGGTCGAGGCGATCCCGCTGATCGCCTCGTCCATCATGTCGAAGAAGATCGCCGAGGGGACCGGCTCGCTGGTCCTGGACGTGAAGGTCGGCTCCGGCGCGTTCATGAAGAACCTCGCCGACGCCCGCGAACTGGCCTCCACCATGGTCGGCCTGGGCACGGACCACGGTGTGAAGACCGTGGCGCTGCTCACCGACATGGCCACCCCGCTCGGCCTGACCGCGGGCAACGCCCTGGAGGTCCGCGAGTCCGTCGAGGTCCTGGCGGGCGGCGGCCCGGCGGACGTCGTCGAGCTGACCCTCGCGCTCGCCCGCGAGATGCTGGACGCGGCCGGGATCAAGGACGCCGACCCGGCCAAGGCCCTCGCCGACGGCTCCGCGATGGACGTCTGGCGGCGCATGATCGCGGCGCAGGGCGGCGACCCGGACGCCCCGCTGCCCACCGCGCGCGAGCAGCACGTCATCACGGCCCCGGCCTCCGGCACTCTCACCCGCCTGGACGCGTACGACGTCGGCGTCGCCGCCTGGCGGCTCGGCGCGGGCCGGGCCCGCAAGGAGGACCCGGTGCAGGCGGGCGCCGGCGTCGAGCTGCACGCCAAGCCGGGAGACCAGGTGACCGAGGGCCAGCCGCTGCTGACCCTGCACACCGACACGCCCGAGCGCTTCCCGTACGCGATCGAGTCCCTGGAGTCCGCGTACGACATCGCGGCGCCGGGCACGGCCGAGGTCACCCCGAACCCGATCGTCCTGGACCGCATCGCCTGACAGGCCCGGCAGGCCCGGTAGGCCCGGCAGGTCCGGGCATCGCGGGGCGGGCGATGAATTACGCCCGCCCCGCCGGTCACCCCTGTGTGACAACTACCGAACCGATCGTCGTCGCCCTCGGCCCCCGGATCACCCGAGCCGAGGTGCCCCGGCTGTGCGAACAGGCCAGGGCGGCACTGGACCACTCCGGCGCCGCCGAACTCGTCTGCGACGCCGCGGCGCTCGCCGCCCCCGACCTGACCGCCGTGGACGCGCTCGCCCGGCTGCGGACCACCACCCGCAGAGCCGGGGCGAGGATGCGCGTCAGGGACGCCAGCACCCGGCTCTGCGAACTCCTGCTGCTAGTCGGCCTTGTCGAGGTGCTGGGGGAGATCGAACATCGGGAACCAGCGGTCGGTGTCCAGGAAGTTGGTGATCTCGACGATCCGTCCCCCTGATATCTCGACGACCTGGAGCGCCCAGGGCTCGTACCGGCCGGGCGTCTCGGTCGGGTGGTACTGGCCGAAGGCGGGCGTGCCGTTCGCCACCGTCGGCACCAGCAGGGAGCCGCGGCAGACCGAGCCGTGGCCGAGCATCCAGCCGGTGATGTCGTCGTACCCCGTGAGCCACAGGTCGTAGGGCGGCATGGACAGCACGGCGTCCTCGTGCAGCAGCGAGGTCAGCGCGTCCATGTCGTACCCCTCGAAGGCGGCGACATAGCGGTCGAGCAGCCGCTTCTGGTCCTCGTCCAGCGGGTCGGAGAGGTCCGTCTCGCGCGGCTCGCGCTCCCCGATGGTGGCCCGCGCCCGCTGGAGCGCGCTGTTGACCGAGGCGACCGAGGTGTCGAGCAGCTCGGCGACCTCGCTGGCCTTCCACGCCAGGACCTCGCGCAGGATCAGCACGGCGCGCTGCTTGGCGGGCAGCCGCTGCAACGCCGCCATGAACGCGAGCCGCACCGACTCGCGCGCCACCGCCGTCTGAGCGGGGTCGGCGGTGGACGGCAGCACCCGGCCGTCGGGGACCGGCTCCAGCCAGGTGATCTCCGGGCGTTCGTTGAGCACCGCGGTGGCCTGCGCCTGGGGTTCGGTCAGATCCATCGGCCGGGCGCGCTTGTTGCCCGCGTTCAGCATGTCCAGGCAGACGTTGGTGGCGATGCGGTACAGCCAGGAGCGCAGCGACGAGCGCCCCTCGAAGCGGTCGTACGCGCGCCAGGCGCGTACGAAGGTGTCCTGCACCGCGTCCTCGGCCTCGAATCCGGAGCCGAGCATGCGGTAGCAGTAGCCGGTCAGCTCGGTCCGGTGCTGTTCGAGACTCCGCTCAAGACTCTGCTCAGGACTCCGCTCAGGACCTCGCTCACGGCCCTGCTCAAGGCCCGTGTCCGGTCCGGTCCGCGTCGCGCTGTCGCTCATCGAGTCCACCCCAGTCCAGCCCGTCAACATCAGTGCTTCGTCAGCACTTCGCCAGCACTTCGCCAGCACTTGGGAAGCTACCGCACCCCACTGACAATCGGCTCCCGGAGCGGTATCCGTGCGGTGTGCGCGCGCTCCACGCGTGCGGCGTGCGTGCCGTACAGCGTCACCGAGACCACGCCGAGCACCGCGACCAGGCCCAGCAGCACCGTGCCCTGCCAGCCCAGCGCGTGGAAGGCGAGCGCGCCGAGCGTGCCTCCCACGCTGCTGCCCAGGTAGTACGCCGACTGGTAGAGGGCCGAGGCCTGCGCCCGCCCGGACTCGGCCGTCCGGCTCACCGCCGACGAGGCGACGGTGTGCCCCGCGAAGAACCCCGCGGTGATCAGCACCAGACCTCCCAGCACCAGCGCCAGCACATCGGCCAGCGACAGCAGCAGCCCCGCGGCCGTCAGGCCGACCGCCGCGTACAGCGCCCCGCGCCGCCCGATCCGCGCGACGAGCCGCCCGGCCGCGGCGGACGACGCCGTACCCACCAGATAGATCAGGAAGATCGACCCGACCACGCCCTGCGGCAGCGAGAACGGCTCGTCCACCAGCCGGTATCCGACGACCGTGTACACCGCGCCGAACACCGCCATGAACAGCGCCCCGATGACGTACAGGCGGCACAGCAGCGCGTTGCCCAGGTGCCCCCGTACGGTCCGCGCCAGCGCCCGAGGCCGCAGCGACCCGGCCCGGAAGTGCCGGGGCCTGGGCAGCAGCGCGCGGAACAGCACCGCGCACACCAGCGCGAGCAGTCCCACCGCGGCGAGCCCGGCCCGCCAGCCCCAGGCCTGCGCGACCCAGCCGGTCACCACCCGACCGCTCATCCCGCCGATGCTGTTGCCCGCCACGAACAGCCCGATCGCCGCGACGAGCGCGCGCGGCCGCACCTCTTCGGCCAGATACGCCATCGCCGACGCGGGCAGCCCCGCCAGCGCCGCGCCCTGCACCGCTCGCAGCGCCACCAGCCAGCCCAGATCGGGCGCGAACGGCACCAGCAGCCCGACCGCCACGGCCACCGCCAGCGACCCGGTCATCACCGCGCGCCGCCCGAACCGCTCCGACAGCGCGCTGAGCGGCAGCACGCACAGCGCCAGCGCCCCCGTGGCCGCCGACACCGTCCAGCTCGCGGTGTCGGCCGTCACGCCGAACTCCGCGGAGATCGCGGGCAGCAGCGCCTGCGTGGAGTACAGCACCGCGAAGGCGGCGAGCCCGGCGGCGAACAGCGCGAGGTTCATACGCCAGTACCCGGACACCCCAGGAGCCAGGCGAGAATCAAGAGAAACAGAGGAATCAGAGGTGGGGGCACCCGCGTCACCAGCGGATGCCCTGCTATCAGCGGGAGGCATGCTTTAAATCTAAGGAGGCATAGTTCATGCGTCCAATGCATGAACAGGTCATAATCCATCCCATGCCGCATGACCGCAGCGCAGCCCCCACTCGGCCGCAATTTGTTACGACGAAAAACAATCCAGCGCCCCTCGACCTGGGCCCCGATTCCTGGTCCGCGCTGCTCGCCCCCCGCCTCGCCTACTTCGCCGCCGTGGCCCGCACCGAGCACGTCACCCGCGCCGCGCAGCAGCTGGGCATCCCGCAGTCCACGCTCTCGCGCGCGCTGGCCAGGCTCGAACGGGACCTGGGCGTCGACCTGTTCGCCCGCCGGGGCCGGACCCTCTCACTCACCGCCGCCGGGCGCGCCTTCCTGACCTCCGTCGAGCGCTCGCTCGACGACATCGAGCGGTCCGCCGAAGACGTACGCGCCGACGCCGACCCGGCCACCGGCAAGGTCGCCTTCGGCTTCCTGCACACCATGGGCTCCGAGGCGGTGCCCGAACTCATCAGGGCCTTCCGGGTCGACCATCCCCGCGTGCGCTTCAGCCTCGTCCAGAACTACGGCGAGTGGATGATCGAACGCCTCCGCACCGGCGAGCTCGACCTCTGTCTGACCTCGCCGGTCCCGGACGCCCCCGACCTGGAGGCGCGACGGCTCGCCGAGCAGCGGCTGCGCCTGGTCGTGCCCGAGGACCACCGCCTGGCGTCCCGCAAGCGCATCCGCCTCGCCGAGGCCGCGGACGAGGCCTTCGTCACCCTCGAACCCCCGTACGGGCTACGGCGGATCGCCGACGCGCTGTGCGCCGAAGCGGGGTTCCGCCCTCGGGTCGCGTTCGAGGGCGAGGACGCGGAGACCCTGCGCGGGCTGGTCGCGGCGGGGCTCGGGGTCGCGCTGCTGCCGCCGCCCGCGTTCGCGCGGCCCGGAGTGGTCGAGCTGGCGGTGACCGCGCCGCGGGCGGTGCGGGAGATCGGCGTCGCGTGGCTGGCGGGGCACCCTGACACGCCGCCGGTGGCGGCGTTCAAGCGGTTCCTGCTGACGCGGCGTGGGACCATCGCGCCCGCGGGCGCGTTGCTCCCCTGAACCGCGGTGCGGCTCTGCCGGGGTCGTCGCCGGGGTCGGGGGCACAACGGGGTGCACGACGGGGGAGTGTCAGTCGTAGAGGGACTTGCCGAAGCCCGCCGCCAAAGGCATGCGGAGGCCCAACGGCGGCGGGGCCGCCAAGGCGTCGGTGAGGGGGCGGGAGAAGGCGCGGCCGTACAGCGATCCGAGTACGAAGTCGGTCACCAGCGCCGCCACCTCGTCCCGGCGCTCCCGCAGCCGGTGTCCGTCCGTATGCACCTCGAACCGGCACACGTCCCGGTTGACCTTCTTCGCCCGCTCCGCCAGCCGGAACGACAGCTCCGGGTCGGTCCGGGCGTCATCCGTGCCGTGCACGATCAGCACCCGCCGCCCCCCGAGCTGCCGCACCGGCTCACCGGCCGTCGACCCCCCGTCGAGCGGCAGCCACGGCGCCAGCGCCGCCACGGAGTGCACGGCCGGATGCCCACCGGCCCGGAACGCCGCCCGCCCGCCCATGCTCATCCCGACCAGGCACACCGGCACATCCCCGTACCGCCGCACCACCTCGTCCACGGCCCACTCCGCGTCCCGCACAGGCCCCGCGGCGTCCGTACCCGTACTCGTGCCCGAGCCCGCACCCGAGCCCGTCCCGGAGTCCCACCCCCCGTACCGGTACCGCACGACATGCCCGACGAGCCCCGTCTCCCGCCCGGCCGCGGCGACCCCCCGCACCACCCGCCGGGCCACGCCCCAGGCCTGCGCCACGGCCAGCGGGGACGTCCGCCGCGCCGAGACCTCCGTACCGCCCGGCAGCAGGAGCACGACACCGCTCACGGCCGACGCGCCCAGCCTCAGAACTCGCCCAAGTCGGGCATCACGTAACGGTGTTGCTTGCTGCGCCATGACAGCAGACTCTCAGAAGCCCAGATGTACGGCGCCCGGCCGCAGGGTCACTGTTACGTATCGACGCGAAGACGCCCCGCCGCACGGGCGCGCTCTACGCGCGTAGGCGGTACAGTGCGCCAATGACGAGCGAGACCAGCCAGACCGGCCACCCCAGGAGCCCCGCCAGCCAGAGCGCTCCCACCCCGACCCAGGACCAGATCCGCCGCGCCCCGAAGGTGCTGCTGCACGATCACCTCGACGGCGGTCTCCGTCCTGGAACGATCATCGACATCGCCCGCGAGACGGGATACGACGGCCTTCCCGAGACCGAACCCGACAAGCTGGGCGTCTGGTTCAGGGACGCCGCGGACTCCGGCTCCCTGCCGCGCTACCTCGAGACGTTCTCGCACACCTGCGCCGTCATGCAGACCAAGGACGCCCTGTTCCGCGTCGCCGCCGAGTGCGCCGAGGACCTCGCCGAGGACGGCGTCGTCTACGCCGAGATCCGGTACGCGCCCGAGCAGCACCTGGAGCAGGGCCTCAGCCTCGAAGAAGTCGTCGAGGCGGTCAACGAGGGCTTCCGCGAGGGCGAGCGCCGCGCCAAGGCCAACGGCCACCGCATCCGCGTAGGCGCCCTGCTCACCGCGATGCGGCACGCCGCCCGCGCCCTGGAGATCGCCGAACTCGCCAACCGCTACCGCGACATGGGCGTCGTCGGCTTCGACATCGCGGGCGCCGAGGCGGGCTTCCCGCCCACCCGCCACCTGGACGCGTTCGAGTACCTGAAGCGCGAGAACAACCACTTCACGATCCACGCGGGCGAGGCCTTCGGCCTGCCGTCGATCTGGCAGGCGCTCCAGTGGTGCGGGGCGGACCGCCTCGGCCACGGCGTCCGCATCATCGACGACATCCAGGTCGCCGACGACGGCACCGTGAAGCTGGGCCGCCTCGCCTCGTACGTCCGCGACAAGCGCATCCCGCTGGAGATGTGCCCGACGTCCAACCTCCAGACGGGCGCGGCCGCCTCGTACGCGGACCACCCGATCGGGCTCCTGCGCGGACTGCACTTCCGGCTCACGGTCAACACGGACAACCGGCTGATGTCCGGCACGAGCATGAGCCGCGAGTTCGAGCACCTGGTCGACCACTTCGCCTACACGCTCGACGACATGCAGTGGTTCACCGTCAATGCGATGAAGTCAGCGTTCATTCCTTTCGATGAACGTCTCGCCATGATCAATGACGTGATCAAGCCGGGCTACGCCGAGCTCAAGGCTGAGTGGCTGTTCCGGCAGACCGCTTCGACCAGCACCTCCGGAGCCCTGTAGGGCTGAATCGCGCGCGCTGAGAGCGGCCGGGGAGTCCGCTTCCCGGCCGCTCCCGTGTGTTTGTATGCGTTGCGACTCTCTGCGCCGCGTGGATACGTTGCCGGACCGCTCGAAGATCCCCGGCTCAGAGTCAAGAGGACGAACCTCCATGAAGCAGTCTGCCGCCAAGTCCCTCGGTGTCGCCGCGCTCGGCGCCGCGTTCGCCGCCACCGCCGCCGGCGCCGCATCGGCCGCTCCGGCGCTCCCGGACGCCGCCGGGGCCCTCGGCCCCGTGACCGGCGCACTCCCGGTCGACGACGCGGTGAGCACGCTCCCCAGCGGCCCCGAGTCGCTGCCCGCGGGCCAGAACGCGCTGGGCCTGCTCGGCGGTCTGCCGCTGCAGGGCCTGACGCCGACCGGCCTGCCCGTCGGCTGACCCGGCGCAGCCCCACACGAGACGAGGTGCGCACCTGCCAGGTGCGCACCCCGTCTCACGTGTGCCGTCTCGCGCCGTACGCCGCGACGGCTCACCAGCTCGCGGCGGCGGTGGCCGTCTTCTCGCTCGGGATCAGGATCCACATCGCCAGGTAGAGCAGGAACTGCGGCCCAGGCAGCAGGCAGGACGCCACGAAGATCACGCGCATGGTGGCCGCGGAGGTGCCGAAGCGCTGGGCCAGCGCCGCGCACACTCCACCGATCATCCGTCCGTTCCGGGGGCGGGCAAGGGCGGTCATGGCAGCAGCTCCTTCACGGACCGTCGACGAGGCACCCCGTATGGGCCCCGATGTCCTTCGACGTCCTCAACACCCTCAAAGTTACGTTCGCGCAGCGGGCCGGGGCGTCCGGCTAAGGGGCGATCCCGACCCTGGGAATCGTCGGGGTCGACCCCTGAGAAGGCGTGCCGATCCCGCCCCCTGCCCCTGCCCCCGCCCCTGACGCCGTACGCCGACGCAGCCAGGCCCTGGCGGCGGGCACCACGGCGAGGTGCGCCACGGCGACCCCGAGGGTGTTCAGGAACAGCGAGTCCACATCGACGACCTGGCCCGGCACCCCCGTCTGGAGCAGCTCGATCGTCAGCGAGAGCAGCGCACCGGCCGCGACCGTACGGGCCAGCGACGCCAGCGGCGACACCTGGAGCCGCCCGCCCGCCATCGGCAGCAGCACCCCGAGCGGGGCGAGCAGCAGCAGCCCCTGGCCGAGCTGGCGGGCGGCCTCCACGGGGCCGAGCGCGAGGTCGGCCCTGATCCCGGCGAGCGGCCGCAGATTGGCGGCGCTCATCCAGGGCACGTCCAGGGGACGCAGGGTGATCCAGCCGACGAGCAGGAGATGGACGGCCAGGAGGGTCACTCCTGCCGTGCGGAAGCGAATGGCGGCGTTACCGCCGCGCGAGCCTTGACGCTGCACTCCTCCCAAGACGCCCCATACGGCAGGATCGGTTCCGCACACCAGCCCCCGAGAAACCGGGCCGCCGATCCGAACGAACCGGCTCAGCCGCCGACCGTCTCCGTGGGGACCGGCACCGTGCCGGGCCGGGCGCGGAGGCGGTCGGTGCAGGTGTACTTGCGCAGGTGCTCGGCGTCGCGGCCGCCGAGCACCGCCGAGTCCCCGTCGCCCGTCGCCGCGCGGTGCGCGAACGTGCAGACGACCTGGGCCAGGGCGAACGGGGACATCCGCTCGGGCGGCGTGCTCAGCCGCAGCGCGGTCTTCGGGTCGCCGTCGCGCGGCCCGCTGACGGTCATCCGGGCGCGTACGTCCGTGGTGAAACCGGCCTGCCGCTCGCGCTCGGACGTCGGCCGCCGCAGCGCGTCGAGCAGCGCCTGTGCCACCCGTACCCGGTCGTCCGCGGTCGGTTCGTCGGCGAGTTCGACCGTACGGTCCACCGCGACCAGCTGCGAGCCGCACACCAGGAAGACCCGCACCGGAACGCCACGGCCCGCCGCCCGCGCCTCGACGTCCTGTCCCGAAGTCACGCACGCGACGCGCGACGGCGCGGGCCCGAAGTCGGTCGGCACCTCCGTCGGCCTGATTCCGCACCCGGCGAGCAGCAGCGCACCACAGCCCGCGAGCACGACGCCCGCCCGGAGGCCGCCCGCCCGGAGGCCGCCCGCCCGTGCGTCGTCTGTCTGCGCGCCGTCTGCCCATGCGCCGCTCGCCCGCGCGTCGTCTGCTCGTGCGCCGCGCCACCGCCGTCTCGTCGCCCGCCTCATCGCCCGCCCCCGTCGGCCGCGGAGCCGGCGTCGTCCCGCGCGTCCGCGTCCGTGTTCGTGTCCGGGCCCCCGCGCGAACCCTCGCTCTGGCTCCCGCGCGGGCCGGAGCGGGAGCCCTCACTCCGCCCCTCGCCCTCGCCCTCGCCCTCGTCTTCGTCTTCGTCGAGCGCCCGCGAGACGTCCCGCGGCAGCCGCAGCGTGAACACCGCGCCTCCCTCGGGCGAGTTGGCGGCGGTGATCCCACCCCCGTGGATATGCGCGTTCTCGACCGCGATCGACAGCCCGAGCCCGCTGCCCTCGGACCGCGGCCGGGACGCGCTCGCCTTGTAGAAGCGGTCGAAGACGTGCGGCAGCACGTCGTCCGGGATGCCGGGGCCGTTGTCCCGCACCTCGATCGTCAGCTCCGGGCCCCGCTCCGCGGAGAACGTCTCGCGTACGGACACCCGCACCGGAGACCCGCCGTGCTTGAGGGCGTTGCCGATCAGGTTCGCCAGGATGACGTCGAGCCGTCGCGGATCGAGCCGCGCCATGATCCCGCGCTCGGCGTCCAGCTCGACGGCGTCCAGCCAGGCGCGCGCGTCGACGCACGCGGTGATCTGGTCGGCGATGTCCACGTCGTCCAGGACCAGCCGCGCGGTGCCCGCGTCGAAGCGGGTGACCTCCATCAGGTTCTCCACCAGGTCGTTCAGCCGTCTGGTCTCGCTGACCACCAGCCGCACCGCGGGAGCGATCATCGGGTCGAGGCTGTCCTCTTCCTCTTCCAGGACCTCGGTCACGGCGGTGATCGCGGTCAGCGGCGTCCGCAGCTCGTGCGACATGTCGGCGACGAACCGCCGACTCGCCTCCTCGCGCGCGCTCATGTCCGCGACCTTCTTCTCCAGCGAGGCCGCGGCGCTGTTGAACGTCCGGGACAGGTCGGCCAGCTCGTCGGTGCCCGACACCCGCAGCCGGGTGTCCAGCTCGCCCTCGCCGAGCCGCCGCGCGGCGACCCCGAGCCGGTGCACCGGCTTGAGCACCGTGGTCGCCGCGGCCTGCGCCAGCAGCGCCGCGCCGACCAGCGCCAGCGCGGTGGCGATCCCCAGCGACCAGCCCAGCGAACTGAGGTCCTTCTCCTCGGCCTCCAGGGACTTGAGCATGTACCCGGTCGGCCCGCCGTCCCCGATCACCCGCGCGCCGCCCACCAGATAGGGCGTGCCGTCGGTGACGATCCGCTGCCAGAACAGGTGGTACGCGGCGGAGTTCTCGTCGCCGACGGGCAGCCGCTTGTTCACCTGGTCCTGCAGCGACTTCGGCACGTCGTCCACGGTGAACACGTCCAGGTCGGAGTTGCCGACGACCGTCTTGCCGTCCGGGTCCCGCGCGATCAGCAGCACGCTGTAACGCTGGCTGGTGAGCGACATCTGCGCGGCGGCCCGCCGCAGTTCGTCCTGGGTCGGCTCCGGCGGCAGCGAGGCCGCGCGGTTCTGCATCTCCTCCTTGAAGTCGCTCAGCGCCGCGTCCTGCGTGCGCGTCAGCACGGCTTCCCGGTTGAGCCAGTACGCGATGCCGGACGCGGATACCGCGGCGGTCAGCGCCACCAGGCCGAACACCACGACCAGCCGCAGCCGCAGGCTCGTCAGGCGCAGCCTGGCGAGCACCGACCTGCGCGGCTCGCGCCCAGCCCCGGTCCCGGTCCCGGTGCCAGTCCCAGTCCCAGTCCCAGTCCCAGTTCTAGTCCCGGTGCCGTCGCCGTGATGGCCCTCGTCACCGCCGCCGTCGCTGTCGTACGTCCGCGTCACTGAGGGCTGTCCAGCCGGTAGCCGATTCCGCGCACCGTACGGATCAACGTCGGCGACGACGGCACGTCCTCCACCTTCGCGCGCAGCCGCTGCACACAGGCGTCCACCAGACGCGAGTCGCCGAGGTAGTCGTGCTCCCACACCAGCCGCAGCAGCTGCTGCCGGGACAGCGCCTGGCCCGGCCTGCGGCTCAGCTCCAGCAGCAGCCGCAGCTCGGTGGGCGTCAGCTGAAGGTCGTCGCCGTCCTTGGTGACGGTCATCGCGGCCCGGTCGATGACCAGGCTGCCGAACACCGCGGAGTCGTTGGCCTCGCGCTCGCCGCGCCGCAGCACCGCCCGGATACGGGCGTCGAGCACCCGCCCCTGGACCGGTTTCACCACATAGTCGTCGGCGCCGGACTCAAGACCGACCACCACGTCGATGTCGTCGTTGCGCGCGGTGAGCAGGATGATCGGCAGCTGGTCGGTGCGCCGGATCCGGCGGCACACCTCGAACCCGTCGATTCCGGGCAGCATCACATCCAGCACGATCAGGTCCGGCCGCTGCTCACGCAGCAGGTTCAGACCGTCCTCGCCGGTGGCAGCGGTGGCAACACGATGCCCCTGGCGCGTCAGCGACAGCTCCAGGGCCGTGCGGATGGCGTCGTCGTCCTCGATCAGCAACAGGGAAGGCACGGAGGTCATTCTGTCCCATGGCGCGGCGGGGTTTCGACTGTTGGGGTTCGCCCGCTCCTCAGACGAGACCTCAGACGAGACCTTGAGGCCCTGTGACAGGGCTGTGACAGTCGGCGGACACCGCCATGAAGTCCCGGCGGCAGGCTTTTCTCACATGAGCAGCCCGCAGCGGCCAACAGGCCGCGAGGGCGGCGACAGCAAGCCGCACACAGACTCCATGACAGGGGGCGCGAGATGAACACGCTGCAGCGCAACAGGAGCTCAAGCGCAGTTGTCACGCGTCTGCACGATGTCGCCCGGAGTGAGCAGAGCCAGCAGACTCAGCAGAGTGAGCGGCATGAGAAGTCCGGTGCTTCGGGCGGGCGGGGGTGCGCTCGCGGCACCGGGCGTCAGCACACCACGTACATGAAGGTGGTTGACGCACACCGCGCCGAGGGCGGCGTCGCGGAGGCCGAAGCGGCCTTCACCGCCTATGTACAGGAACGCCGCGCCTCCCTGTACGCCACCGCCTACCACCTGACCGGCGACCGGTTCGAGGCCGAGGACCTGCTGCAGAGCGCGCTGTTCTCGACGTACCGCGCCTGGGACCGGATCACCGACAAGGCGGCGCTCGGCGGCTATCTGCGGCGCACGATGACCAACCTGCACATCAGCGCCTGGCGTCGGCGCAAGCTCAACGAGTACCCGACCGAGGAGCTGCCGGAGACGGCGGGCGACACGGACGCGATGCGCGGCACCGAGCTGCGCGCGGTCCTGTGGCAGGCGCTGGCACGGCTGCCCGAGCAGCAGCGCACGATGCTGGTGCTGCGGTACTACGAGGGGCGCACCGACCCGGAGATCGCGAACATCCTGGACATCAGTGTCGGCACGGTGAAGTCCAGCATCTGGCGCTCACTGCGACGGATGCGCGACGACGAGGCGCTCAGCTTCGGCCGTGACCTTGAGGAGTCCTTCGGCGAGCTGGTCGCGTAAGACGCCGAAGGCCAGGGGGACGGGGGCGGCGTCGCTCCGGGGGGAGGCGACGCGCTACGGGGGCCACGGGGGACGTGGGGGGGGGACACGGGGGACAGGGGGATAGCGGGGGAGCACGGGGGAGCAACGGGGGGCAGGAAACGGGACAGCGGGACCGGAGGCCGGGGGGTCTTTTGGTCCCGCTGTTTCGCGCCTGAACGCAACGCGGCCTCGGCCTACGTCAGTGAGGTCCCGCGGGCCTTCACGCACCGCCCCGCGGCCGCCGCGGCGAGTCGCCCCAGGGCCTCCTCCTTGCCGCACGGGTGTGCCCCGAGCGCGGTCTGCCGGGTGACGATGGCGCGCTCGGCCCGCATCAGCCGCCAGCCGCGCCGCAGCAGGAACGGCACCGACTTGCGGCCCTCCCTGAGATCCCGCAGCAGCCGCCGCCGGAACGTGGTGCTGGGGCGGCCGCGCAGGCACAGGGCGTCGGCCAGGACGCCCAGCTCTCCGCAGCGCTCGACGATGTCGGCGGCGAAGATCCCCTCCGCGACGAACAGCGGCGTGCGCTCGATGTCGAGCGTCTCGGCGCCGACGCGGGCGCTGGTGGCGATGTCGTACACGGGCACGCGGGTACGGCCTGTGCGGCACAGCTCGACGATCGCGGTGACCGCGGCCTCCGCGTCCCAGGCCCGCGGGGAGTCCCAGTCGATGTCCGTGCTGCCGGTGACGTGGGGCAAGGTGGGGTCGTCGCCCTCCTTGTAGAAGTCGTCGAGTGCCAGCACGGGCAGCCCGGAGCGGGCCGCGAGTGACGACTTTCCAGAGCCGGACGGGCCGGTCAGCAGTACGACCCGAGTCGGTATCGGGGGATGGGAGCTCACGGGACACCAGTGTGCGGCATTGCGCCGCACGGGCGACCCCTGGGGACGGCCTTTGAAACGCGCCTCACACACCAACTACGATCCGTGCGCAGTCGGTTACTTGTAGGCAGGGTTACTTCACAGCCGGATAGGTGGCGCACCCATGGCAGGACAGGCAGCGGAACGACGCACGGCACGGCACGCGGCGTCCGGGAGGCAGGCCCGCGCCCTGCTGCGTACGGGGCTGACGCTGGCCGTGGCGGGCGCGGCACTCGGAGCGGGCGGCGCGGCCAGTGCGGCCAGCGCCGAGCCGCTGGACGGCATCGTCTCCACCAGCCCGGACCAGCCGCTGACCAAGACCGTCACGGACACGGCGGCCAGCGCCCTGGCCCCGGCCAAGAACCTCCAGCTCGACCCGCTCGCGGGCACCGGCGTCGACCCGCTGGACAACGCGGCGGGCACCCAGGTAGCCGACTTCCAGCCGGTCTCGACGGCCGACGCGACGTCCCCGCTGACCGACGGCGGGGCGCTGGGCGACCTGCCCGTGACGGGCGCGGCGTTCGGGCTGCTGCCGGGTTGACGCGCCCGGACCGCCTGCCGGGGCGCCCGGACCGCCGCCGGAGCGACCGGACCGCCGCCGGGAACGGAGAAGCCCCGCCTTCCCGGACGGAGGAAGGCGGGGCTGGCGCGTCGGCCGCGCGCTCCAGAGGCGGGGCCCAGAGAGGACGGCTCAGTAGGCCGACCCGGAGGCGCCCAGGGACCCCGTGGGGTGCCAGACCGTCTTGGTCTCCAGGAACGCCGTCAGACGCCCCGTGCCGGGATCCGCGGCGAAGTCCACAGCCTGTGGACGCAGCACGCGCTTGAGGTTGTCCGCCGCGGCGACCTCCAGCTCCTTGGCCAGGACCTCGTCGTCCACGCCCGTCAGATCGAGCGCGTTGACGTCCTGGTGCGCGGCCAGCGGGGCCGCGAGCTCCGCCGTACGGCCGGACAGGACGTTGACCACGCCGCCGGGCAGGTCGGACGTGGCCAGCACCTCGCCGAGCGACAGCGCGGGCAGCGGCGCGCGCTCGGAGGCGATGACGACCGCGGTGTTCCCGGTCGCGATCACCGGGGCGAGCACCGAGACCAGCCCCAGGAACGACGAATCCTGCGGGGCCACGACGGTCACGACGCCCGTCGGCTCCGGCGTGGAGAGGTTGAAGAACGGCCCCGCGACCGGGTTGGCGCCGCCCGCCACCTGGGCGATCTTGTCGGTCCAGCCCGCGTACCAGACCCAGCGGTCCACGGCCGCGTCCACGACCGCCGCGGCCTTGGACTTCGAGAGCCCCTCGGCGTCCGCGACCTCGCGGACGAACTGCTCCCGGCGGCCCTCCAGCATCTCCGCGATCCGGTAGAGGATCTGCCCGCGGTTGTACGCGGTCGCCCCCGACCAGCCGCCGAAGGCCTTGCGGGCGGCGACGACGGCGTCCCGCGCGTCCTTGCGCGACGACTGCGGCGCGTTGGCGAGCCACTTGCCCTTTGTGTCGGTCACTTCGTACACCCGGCCGCTTTCGGAACGGGGGAACTTGCCCCCGACGTACAGCTTGTAGGTCTTGAGAACGCCCAGTCGCGAGGAAGAGGAATCAGACATCGAGGTACGCCTCCAGGCCGTGGCGGCCGCCCTCGCGGCCGAAGCCCGACTCCTTGTAGCCGCCGAACGGCGAGGTCGGGTCGAACTTGTTGAATGTGTTGGCCCAGACGATCCCGGCGCGGAGCTTGCTGGCGACCGCGAGGATGCGCGAGCCCTTCTCCGTCCAGATGCCCGCCGACAGGCCGTACTGGCTGTTGTTGGCCTTCGCCACGGCCTCGTCGGGCGTACGGAAGGTGAGCACCGACAGCACCGGGCCGAAGATCTCGTCGCGGGCGACGGTGTGCGCCTGGGTGACGTTCGTGAACAGCGTCGGGGCGAACCAGTAACCCGCGGACGGCAGTTCGCAGGGCGCGGTCCAGCGCTCGGCGCCCTCGGCCTCGCCGGTCTCGGTCAGCGCGGTGATCCGGGCCAGCTGCTCGGCGGAGTTGATGGCGCCGATGTCGGTGTTCTTGTCCAGCGGGTCGCCGAGCCGCAGCGTGCCGAGCCTGCGCTTGAGCGCGTCCAGCAGCTCGTCCTGGACCGACTCCTGGACCAGCAGCCGGGAGCCCGCGCAGCACACCTGCCCCTGGTTGAAGAAGATGCCGTTGACGATGCCCTCGACGGCCTGGTCGATGGGCGCGTCGTCGAAGACGATGTTCGCGCCCTTGCCGCCGAGCTCCAGCGTGAGCTTCTTGTCGGTGCCCGCGACGGAGCGGGCGATCGCCTTGCCGACGGCGGTCGACCCGGTGAAGGCGACCTTGTCGACGTCCGGGTGCTCGACCAGCGCCGCGCCCGTGTCGCCGTATCCCGTGAGGATGTTGACGACGCCCTTGGGCAGCCCGGCCTGACGGCAGATGTCCGCGAAGAACAGCGCCGAGAGCGGCGTGGTCTCGGCGGGCTTCAGCACCACGGTGTTCCCGGTCGCCAGCGCCGGGGCGATCTTCCAGGCGAGCATCAGCAGCGGGAAGTTCCACGGGATGACCTGCCCGGCCACACCCAGCGGCCGCGGGTCGGATCCGTACCCGGCGTGGTCGAGCTTGTCGGCCCACCCCGCGTAGTAGAAGAAGTGCGCGGCGACCAGCGGGAGGTCCGCGTCACGCGTCTCCTTGATCGGCTTGCCGTTGTCCAGGGTCTCCAGGACGGCCAGCTCGCGCGAGCGCTCCTGGATGATCCGGGCGATCCGGAACAGGTACTTGGCGCGCTCGGCGCCCGGCAGCGCCGACCACTTCTCGAAGGCCTTACGCGCGGCCTTCACCGCGCGCTCGACGTCCTCGGCCCCGGCCTGAGCGACCTCGGAGAGAACCTCTTCAGTGGACGGGGAGACGGTCTTGAAGACCTTCCCGTCGGCGGCCTCGCTGAACTCACCGTCGATGAACAGCCCGTACGACGGAGCGATGTCGACGACAGAGCGCGACTCGGGCGCGGGCGCGTAGTCGAATACCTCAGATGCCATGGTGATCAGTCCACCGTCACGTAGTCAGGGCCGGAGTAGCGGCCGGTGCTCAGCTTCTGACGCTGCATCAGCAGGTCGTTCAGGAGCGAGGACGCCCCGAAGCGGAACCAGTGGTTGTCCAGCCAGTCCGCGCCCGCGGTCTCGTTCACCAGCACCAGGAACTTGATCGCGTCCTTGGTGCTGCGGATGCCGCCGGCGGGCTTCACGCCGATCTGGACGCCCGTCTGCGCGCGGAAGTCGCGCACGGCCTCCAGCATCAGCAGCGTGTTGGCCGGGGTCGCGTTCACCCCGACCTTTCCGGTCGAGGTCTTGATGAAGTCGGCGCCCGCCATCATCCCGAGCCAGGAGGCGCGGCGGATGTTGTCGTACGTCGACAGCTCGCCGGTCTCGAAGATGACCTTCAGCCGGGCCTGGCCGCAGGCCTCCTTCACGGCGACGATCTCCTCGTACACCTTCAGGTACCGACCGGCGAGAAAGGCGCCGCGGTCGATGACCATGTCGATCTCGTCGGCCCCGGCGGCGACGGCGTCCCGTACGTCAGCGAGCTTGACGTCCAGGGCGGCGCGGCCGGCCGGGAACGCGGTGGCGACGGAGGCCACCTTCACGCCGGACCCCGCCACGGCCTCCTTGGCGGCGGCCACCATGTCCGGATAGACGCAGACGGCGGCGGTCCTCGGGGTCGTACGGTCGGTCGGGTCGGGATTGACGGCCTTGGCGCCGAGCGCCCGGACCTTGCCCGGAGTGTCCGCGCCTTCCAGCGTGGTCAGGTCGATCATCGAGATGGCCAGGTCGATGGCGTACGCCTTCGCCGTGGTCTTGATCGAACGGGTGCCGAGCGAGGCGGCGCGGGCTTCGAGGCCGACCGTGTCGACGCCGGGCAGGCCGTGCAGAAAGCGGCGCAGCGCACGGTCGGACGCGGTGGCGTCGGCGAATGCGGGTGCAGCGGGTGCAGTGGTGGGCATGGTCACGAGGGGAGCATATCTACGCGCGTAGCGGCTTGTGAACCCCCCGGCTCTCTCCACCCGGATCCGCGGTGATGGACAATCGGTCTCATGACGACCTCTGACCGGCGGTCCGCCGATCCCGCCTACGCCGACCGCGCCTACCGTTCCGGCGCGGCCATCGTCGGCGGCGTCCTGCTGCTGGCGTTCGCCGGGTGGCTGGGCGGCGACGCCCTGATCCGCGGCGAGGGCCGCGCGCCGTGGCTGGCCCTGGCGACGCTGCTGTGCGGGGTGCCGCTGGTGGTCGCCTTCACCCTGCGCCCCGCGGTCTTCGCGGGCGAGACCCGGCTGCGGGTGCGCAACCCGTTCCGTACGATCACGCTGCCCTGGGGCGCGGTGGACGGGCTGCGGTCCGGCTACACCACCGAGGCGTACGTGAAGGGCGGCGGCGCGAAGTACCAGCTGTGGGCCGTCCCGGTGTCGATCCGCGCCCGCAAGAAGGCCCGCAAGCCGGGAGCGGACCGTGCGCCGTCCGACCAGACGGTCGACGAACTCAACGAGATCGCCCGGAGCCACGCGAAGGACCCGGCCGCCCAGGGCGAGCCCGAGGTGCGCTGGGCGTACGAGATCCTCGCCCCGGCGGCGGCGGGAGCGGCGCTGCTCTTGGCGCTCCTCGCGCTGGGGTAGAGCCTGCGGCTGCTCGGCCGTCCTGCATCCTGCTCCGCCGTCCTGCATCCTGCTCGGCGAGTCCTGCCTGCGACAGGGCGGTCGAGCGTCGGGACGGCGGTCGAGCGTCGGGACGCGAGCCCGAGCCCCCGCCCCAGGCGCGGCCCACCGCTCACCACCTGCCGTCCACCGTCGACGGACGGGCCTTCTAGGATGAGCCGATGCCGCCCTTCCCGCCCTCGCCGACGCACCAGCTACCGGCGGGAAAACCCCCGCCTGGCCGCCACTGGTATGCCACGGCGGCCGCGATCGCCGTCGTGCTGATCGGGCTGGGCGTGGCCATCGCCGTGCACCGGATCGATATCGCGGCCGACGCGGTGGACACCGAGGACTACTTCGCCAACGGCGACACCGTCACCCTGCGGCTGGAACCGGAGAGCGAGAAGGCGATCTGGGTCATGTGGCCGGGCGAGTCGTCCGGCCCGGAGTGCGACGTCACCGGGCCGGGAGACGTCGCTCTCACGGATCGGGGACACGACGCGTTTCTCACCCGTGACGAGACCTGGGACCTGCTTTACCGCGTCGACGTGTCGCGCGCGGGCGACTACGAGATCACCTGCTCGTCCCAAGCACTCTCCCGGTACGCCATCGGGGCCCGTGAAGGCCATCTCGCGCTCGTGACCTGGCTGGCCCTGGCCGCCGTTCTCGCGGTCCTCGGGATCGTCGTCTGCGCCGTCATCTGCCGCGTCACCGCCGTACGCCGCCGAGGCCACCGCCCGCCCCCGCCCCCCGAACGCCTCCCCGCCAGCGGCTACCCCACGTACCCCCCGTACCCCGTACGGCAGGAACACCTGAGGCCGCCGCTGTGACGCGTATCGCTCTCTGAACGCTTCGGACGGCATGCGCGATCACGACTGGACATGGCTGGACATGACTGGAATGGGCGACGCTCGCTTTCTCGGTATCCCTGAACTGGTCGACGCCCCGTCCGCAGCGGTCGTGGTCGACGTCATGCGGGCCTTCACCGTGGCCTCTTGGGCCTTCGCCCAGGGTGCGGAGAAGATCGTTCTCGCTGGGTCGCTGGACGAAGCCCTGGCGCTCAAGGCCCGCCACCCGGACTGGGTGACGCTCAAAGACGGTCCGCCCGCGTCCGGGTTCGACGCCGTCAACTCGCCGGGCCTGCTGCGGTCTGTCGACCTCGGCGGAAGGACCGTCGTCCAGAAGACCACGGCGGGGACGGTCGGCGCCCTCGCGGTCAAGGACGCGCCGCTCGTGCTGTGCGCCAGCTTCGTGGTGGCGGAGGCGACGGCCCGGCTCCTGCGGACACGCAAGGCCGACAGCGTCACCTTCGTGGTCACAGGCGAGGACGGGCGGGCCGACGAGGACCTGGCGTGCGCCCAGTACATCGCTCGGCGAGCTGCCGGAGCAGAGACGGACGCGGCCGGTTACCTTCGCCGCGCCGCCGCGTCACGCGCCGCCACTGAGCTGGCGGAGGGCGTGCGGGAAGGGGCCCACCTCGACGACGTCGCACTCTGTCTCGAGCTCGACCGGTTCCCCTTCGCCATGGTGGCGACCCTGGAAGACTCGCTCATGACCCTGCGCCCGCACACCGTGCCTTCCCTGAGCGACGGCACTTCAGCCTGACCTCCGTCCTGCCTTCTCCCGGCGCGCGGTTCCACTTGTACGGAGGTGGGGGCATCAGGGTTCAGTCCGTCAGCTGCCGTTCGATGACGGCGGCTTCGGCGATCAGCCGCTCCGCGTGCTCGTGCTGTCCCGCCTGCTCGAACTGCGCGGCCGCCTCCCGGCGTTCGGCGATCTCCGTACGGACGATCGCCTCGCTCTCCGTCCGCGTGAGGGCCCTGCGCTCCGCCTCCGCGGCGCCCGCGCCTACGGGAATCTGCCCGATGGCCAGATTCCGGTCGGCGTCCGCCGACCGCTGGACCGCCTCGGCGTTGGCGAGCGCGGCGAGCGTGGAGCGCAGCGCGGCGACGGCGACCTGGTCGCGGTCCTTCATCGCGGCCTTGAGGGCGACACGAAGTCGTTCGGTCGGCATGACCATGACTCTAGACGATCATTCAGGGGTTTCGTCCTGTTCACCGGAACTGGGGCATGGAGGGTAGGCGTCCCGTAGTGGGGGTGATGCTCATGGCGGGGCGTGGTGGGCAGGTGGGGCGGTGGCTGGCCGGGGCGTTGCCGCCGGGGGTGCCCGCGGTCGCGGGGGCGGTGGTGTACGGCTGGGCGCACTGGTGTTTCGCGGGGCCCGCGTCGCCGCCCAGCGCGGTGGCGCTGCTGGGCGGGGGTGCGCTGATCGGTGCCGCCGGGCTGGCGTATCTGCGGCTCGTCGGCGGCAGCGGCGGTGTCTTCGGGGCGATCTTTCTGGCCGTGGGGCTGTTCCTGGCCGTGGCGGTCGCGGACCGGGTGGCGGTGCGCGGGGAGGTCGCCACCTGCGTCGTGCGCGAGGTGCGCACCCAGGTGCAGAAGTCTTTCGGCGAGGGCGGTCCCTCGCCGAAGACGGTGTACCGCCTGGCCCTGGACTGCCCTGGCGGCTACCCGGCCGAGTTGAAGGACGACCGGGCCGCCGCGCCGGTGGGGGAGCGGGTCCGGGTCGCGTACGACCCGGAGCGCCGGGTCGCCCCCACGGTCCACGGCGAGACGTCCCCCTGGACGCCCGCGCTGTGGACGGCGGCCCTCCTCGCCCTCAGCACGCTGCTGGCGGCGAAGGCCGGGCCTTCGGACTCTGACGCGGGCCCGCGTCGTTCTCGCTCCTGATGTGGGTGACGGGTGGTCTGCGGTCCCGTCCCTCAGAGCAGGTGGTCGGCTTTGCCTGCCTTGATGTCGCGGATCATGGTGCGCAGGGCTTCGTGGCTGTCGGTGAGGTAGTGGTCTTCCTGTCCGGCGACGGCGATGTAGGCGTTGCCGTCGGTGTCCGTGCCGAGCCGGAAGCAGTTGTTGCCTTCCCCGCAGTACGGCTGTTCCCAGTTGACGTGCGGCAAGGTGACCTTCCCTAGAGAGTGCGTGCGGCCTTGAGAATGAAGTCCCGCGAGGCCGTGGACGGCAGCGAGGCCTTCTCCATCCAGTCCAGTTGGGCCTGGTACTTGGTGAGCTGTGCTTCCGCGTGTGTGAACTCCGGGCCGTGGGCGGAGTCCAACTGCACGGTGTCGAGCTGAGGGACGGGCCCGTCGGCGTAGAGAAGCGCGTGCCCGGCCCCTGGGAAGTTGTCGGCGTCAACGGGGACGACCCGCACATCGACGGTTTCGCGCTCGGATGCCTCGCATAGGTGCTGCAACTGTTTGCGGGTGACGTCAGGGCCGCCGAACCGCATGCGCAAGACGGCTTCGTGAACATACGCGACGTACGTTAGCGGGTCTGGGCGCTCGAAGATCCGTTGCCGGTCCATGCGGTGGTCCACTCGGAGTTCGACTTCAAGTCGTGTGAGGGGCGGGAGTACGGCGCTGAAGATGCCGCGAGCGTACTCCTCGGTCTGAAGCAGGCCGGGCGCGTGCATGACCTGGACGGTGCGCACGCGCTTGGCGTGCCACTCCAGCTCGGCGATGTCGAGCAGCCCGGCCGACAGGGTTCCCCGGTGCTTTTCCCACCAGCCGCGTTCCTTGCTAGTGGCCATCTCGACCAGGGCGTCTACGTAACGTTCGTCAGTACAGGCGTAGTTAGCGGCCAGGGTGCGCACTCGCTCTGCTGAGAAGGGGCGGATGCCGGACTCCATGTTGGAGAGCCTTGTGCGGTCGATTCCGAGGAGCCCGGCGGCGTATTCCGTCGTGGCTCCGGCGGCGAGGCGTATTTTGCGCAGCTCGGCACCGATCCTCTTCTGACGCTCTGTTGGCATGGTCCTGGTTGCCATGACGCCCCTTCGTCTGCGATGGGGCTCAGTCTGCATCGGCGGCTACCGCTAGGTCCAACTTTGATAGGGGTAATTATCTCCAACTAGCTGGACACTATGACTCTCATCTCCCTACGGTGGGTGAAGTGAAAGTCACGCACTGGCGCGACGGAAGCGCATCGCACGGGTGTGCCCTGCTTCCCCTTGCCCTGGGGGTGGGCGTCCCGTGTCCAGGGAGACAGGCCACCGACCGCTGACGCGTGGGACCTCAAGTACCGCTCACCGCACGGGAGTCCGTCATGCCCGAGTTTCACGTCAACGCGCCTGCCGCGTCCGGCGCGGCCAATCCGTCCGCCGTACCCGGAGGTGGGGTGACTCTCTGTCCGCCGCCTGTGCAGGATCCTGTCGCGCCGACGCCCGAGACTCTGGCCTACAGCCTCACGCTGCCCGCGGCGCTGGTGACTCCGTCGATCGCCAGGGTGACGGCCCGTACCCTGCTCCAGACGCACGGCCTGCACGAACTGGCCGACCCGGCCGTCCAGGCGATCGGCGAACTGACCGCCACCGCCTGCAAGTTCAGCGGAAGCACCCCCGGCCCCGCCGCACCCGAGGTCTACCTCTCCCTGCGCTACCGCGGCGAGGCCCTGCGGATCACCCTGTACGACGACCACCCGCACCACACGAACGCCCGCCTGGCCGCGCACTGCGAGGCGCGCCGCCGGGCCAGTCTGCGGCTGCTGGCCTGCCTGGTGCGCACCTGCGCGGGAGAGTGGGGCTACGGCCCCGCCCCGGCCCCCACCGCCGGCACCCGCATGTGGGCCGCCTTCCCCCACACCACCACCGCCACCTACGCCACCCTCACCGCCTGACGGCTCTCGTGGGCGGGGTGGCGCTCCCGCTCAGCGCAGGTGTAAACGCGTGTACCCCCGGCGCGGGGGATGCCCTGTGCCGGGGGCCATTCGCCACAGCGATCCGGATCTCACCGGCCCAGCTTGCCCAGACCAGTGGTCTGTCCCGTTGCACGATGCTCGAGTTGTTCGACGAGAAGCAGGAGACAGGCCATGGCTGACGACAGCGAGTCAGCGCCAGCGTCTGGGCCAGTGCCGGGGCCGGGAGAGGAGCTGCCGCTGCGGAGTTGCGGATGGATGGGACGATGCTGCGGCTGCTGGGGACGCCGACGCAGCACTACGGCCGGGTGGCATCCAGGTCGCAGGACACTGTGGGAGCCCTAGTTGCGGGGGAGCTGTCATTATCTGGGAGTCTGCGAGTGAACTGGTAGCACTGGTCAACATGCCCTGTCCGACTGAAGAACTGTACGGAGATAGTTACCTCTTCTCCCTTCCGGGCCACGCTTTTGACCTCATGGTCGTATCTGCCATCCAAGGCATTGCGTACCCCGTCGAGTGTCAGATCTTCGGTATGCATATTCGAGATGCGCTTCTCGACTGAGCGAGCCATAGAGTCGATGATTCCTACTGGGTGGCATACAGAGAAATCTCGTTCTGATGTGCGCGGCTTCCAGAGGTTCTCATTTCTGGTGTAGGTGTAGGTGAAGGTGAAGCACCGTTTAACTGTGCCCTCCCTTCCTGCAAGGATTAGACCCTCCTGGTCGTAGTAGGTGGTTATGGCGACCGTAGCGGTAAGCTGTTCCCGGCCTCCGTTATAGCTGATTACTGGTGCCTTAGTGTATTCCCATACGGCTTTGGTGAGAGTGTCCGAGTTTCCTGTGGTGTTGCTTTCGTTCAGTGCGCTGGCTGTGTCATCAGCTGTAGTTCTAGCTTGCTCTAGAGCTTGCGAGATGGCCTTTTTCTCGCGCTTGTCGTTGGTGTTTCCGATGTCCCATACCGTGTACCAGAACCAGGAAATGGCAAGAGTGATGACGGCGAGGAGAGCCACCAGGGTCGTCATACAGCCGGTGGCTGCGAGATGGGGGGACCGTCCCGCAGCCACCGAACCGCCTGTCCTGCGGTGTACCACTAGCTACCCTTGTATCCGATGCTGACCAGCACCTTGTCCATGACCTTGGCATAGGCCGTGGTGCCTGACTTCTTCGGATGGAATGACTCCATGCTGGCGCAGATGTTTTCCCCCGGCCAGGGGAGACACCAGGTTGGGTTAGCCGGGTCCCCGTCGTGGAAGTCGCCGTCTCCGTTCGGCCCCGTAACGATACCGTTGATCCACTCGTCGCTATCGCAGATTCCATGACCCTTGAAAGCGGGGATTGGATCGGCGAAGGCTACCTTGATCCCGTCGTTCTTCAACTCCGCGACCTTGGCTTTCTGCCTGTCCCGTAGATAGTCCGCTAGATAGTTCAGGTCATCGAATGCCGCTGGGGTGCAGGGGTCTTCACTGACCATGCGCGGGTAGCCCATGAGGACGATCTGTGCATTTGATGCTTCCCAGGCGGTCTCCCTGATGGCGCTGCCGGTATCCTCAACCGCCTGGTTGATGTCGTCGATGTAGTCACTCCTCTTGCATGCGCCGATGATGTAGCAGTTGGTTACGGCCCTAGTGAAGGTGTCGGAATCGTTCCCGCCGATAGTCAGCATGACGAGTGTGGTGTCATCGCTGAGCACGCCAGAGTCGATCTGTGTCTTCTCGTGGTAGTTGCCGATCCTCCCCCATGAATTGGGGTCCCCTGTAGTGACTTGGGATGTCTTAGCGCCGGAGCAGGAGACGTTCTGAAAGTCGACGGAGGAGCTGTATCCGTCATCGAGTTCACCGATACTTGAGCTTCTGCCGGGAAGAACGACCTTGCGGGGCCAAGAGTTTTCGCTGCGGCGGCAGGCGTTCCAGCTTGGTTCGCCGTGGTCGCGGTCGCTGACCTTGGCATAGTCGCCCGCGCCTTCACCCGATGTGTAGGAGTCGCCCATGACAACGATCATGTCCTTGGGCTTACCAGAGAGCGGTTGGAAGGCGACGGCGTCCCAGGCGATGTTGTCGTCTGCGGTTCCGTCGCCGTCGGCGGTGGTGTTGGTCAGCTCGACCCGTGGTGTGCCGGTGAACTGGTAGACGCCGAGGTCGACCCAGGTGTTCTTGCTGTAGTGGGTGTTGAGGTAGCGGTCGCGGTCGCCTCCCTTGACGCCCTTGATCTTGTAGTGGGCCTGTTGGGTGTGGGCTCCAGTGTCGGGGAGGTGAACGAACACGCGGGACCACTTGAGGCTTTGGCCGAGAGACCAGGTGCCCTTGACCGTCATCCGGCCAGCGTAGCCGCCGAGGCGTTCGGTATCGCGGGTGTGGGCATACCAGAAGTGGCCGTCGTAGCCGCCGCCGATCTGGTGGAGGTCGCCCTTGGCCTCATACTCGCCGTTGGTGCCCGGATAGAACTGGAAGCCGAAGGTTCCGTTCGATTGGACGGTTCCGCATGTGGACCAGGTCTGTGTCCCTGCTGGAACGGATTCGACGATGAGCGCTCCGGGTGGGAGGCCGCCGGGCTTGCTGGTGTTGGGCGTACAGGTGGGGGTGCCGTAGCGCAGCCGGTAGCCGCGTCCGGGCTCGGAGCGGACCGTGACGTACTTGATGTTCTCGTTCCCGCACGTGCGGTCGCAGTCGTCCTTCCACACCGTGTTGGGCTCGTTGTACCAGTACTTGGTGTAGCAGGCCTCATCCGGGCAGGTTTCCGGGTTGCTGGCGTCGCAGTTGTTGGAGGGGTTGCAGAACACGTCGAGGTCCGGCTTGATGAACGACCGCTGAAGGTCGCTGACCCACCAGGCGGGCCGGAACCCCGCCGAGGCGAACCCGGACTCGCCGGGCCAGTCCTGACGCCCGGAGGTGGAGTAGGAGAAGCCGGCGTCGATGGACCAGGCGGTGAAGCCCATCGCCTTCTCCTCATAGGGCCAGTCCTGCGGGTGAGCCGCGTCGTGGTTGGCGTCGGGGTTGACGCTGGTGTCCAGGAACGGGGTCCGGTGCGGCGGGTACAGGGGGTTGGCCGGGTTGTTGTACCAGCCGAGGCCCCATGGTGCGCGGGGGTCGTCATGCGGGTTGAAGCCGAGGTTGTAGTTCCACAGGGCGGTGAACCAGTTCTCCGGCTTGGAGGGGTCGTCGTTGTTGACCGTGACCTTCTGGTCCGATTCGTGGATCTCGTTCCACTTGTCCGCGAGGATGTACATGGAGGCGGCGATGTTCACCGTGTAGTCCAGGGCGATGGCCCGCTGTGTCTTGGGCGGGAGTCCGGTCTCACCGGGCTTCTCGTACCCTGCCTTGCGCATGCCGTCGGTGACCTGTCCGACGCCGTAGCCGCAGTCTGCCTCATCCCAGCGGATCTTCCAGTACTCGTCCGACGTCTCGCCCTTGTGGCCGTAGAACCCGGCGACCGCGGCGAGGGGGTTGCCCATCTGTCCGGGGACGACACCTGATTCGGCCTGCCACAGGTTCGACTCTTGCGCGAGGACACCGAGGAGGACGTTGGCGGGGATACGTCCGCCTCCCACGAGCTTGGGGGCGGGGAACATTCCCTGCGGGTCGATCGTGCCCAGGCCCGTTTGTGAGCGCCAGCCGCCCTGGTCGATGAGCCCGGCGCGGAGCTTGCCGCGTACGGCCATGTCGACGGCCCACTCGACCTGGTTCGGGGTCGGCTGCAGGGCCAGAGTGCTCCGGTCGTTGCGGGGAACGGAGCAGCGACGGTCGAGGTCGACGGGGCTGTTGGCGTCACCCGGAAGCGAGCGTGTCCGGGCTCCGTCCGGGGCGGCGTCGGTAAGGGTGGGAGATGGCTTCCCTGCGCCCTTACCGTCGAGCTGGCCCTTGACCGGCTGAGTGAGCTTCTTTCCCGTTTTCACGGCCGTTGAGGTGACCGTCAGCGGCTCCGAGCCCGTCTGCGGGTCCGGGGCGCCCTTACGCCGTGGCGCGGGCTCGGGCATGCGCGCCTTGCCCGGCCCAGTGCCCTTGAGGCGCTCCAGACCCGCCCGGACACCGGGTGAGAGGACCGGGTCTACGGCAAGGCGGCCATGACTGGACACATCAGCATCAGCCGGTACGTCGTCGAGGGCCGTGATGCCGGTGCCCTTGGTCTTCGGGCTGCTGGTGGGCTTGCCGGTGAGGAAGACCCGGCCGGTACCGCCCTGCTTCAGGGACAGCTCACCCAGCTTGCCCGTAGCGATGTCCTTCGGGCTTCCCTTGCCCTTCTGCCACAGCTTGGCGTGGGCGGTCTTGCTGCCCTTGCGGTCGAGGAAAGCGACCTTCCCCCCGCCTACCGCATGGATCTGGAACGGTGCCTTCTCCGTGTCAGCGAGGTTCTTGACCTTCCCCGACTTCCGCTTGATGTGCACCAGTCGCGATCCGCGTGCAGCTACCACGCCATCTGAGACCGGGACGGCAGAGGTGACCTGCCCCTTCGCGGTCGTGTCGTCCACGACCTTCCCGGAGGTGTCCACGGTGATGAGACGGCTCTTACCCTCACGGAAGGCCGTGAAGGCGGCTGTGCGGGTGTCTGGGTTGCAGGACGGGTCGAAGTAGGCGAGGGAGGCGGTGAACGGCAGCTTCACCACCGCCCCGGTCTTCACGTTCACGATCGCCGTGAACGCCCCGCCCTGCATGAGGTCGGGCTTGTTGGTGAACGTCCGCGGTGCGTATACGGCAGCGGTGTGGTCGGCGTCGATGGAGCATTCGTTGCCGATCCACATGCCTGCGCCCATGCCGGGCTCGGACAAGGTAGCGGCGGTCTTCCAGCCGTAGGCTTTACTGGAGTCCGCGGTGAGGATGCGCAGGCCCTTGCTGTCGGCAGCTGAGGTGACAGCTCGATCCTTGGAGGATTTCCAGCCCTTCCCGAGCTTCTTCCCCGGCTCCGGGGGCGGGGACACGGACGGCTCGGGCTTGGGCGGTGTGGCCTGGGGTGGGGTTCCGGCTGCTGTCGCGTAGGCGGGTGGCAGCAGCGAGGCGGTCACAGCCACTGTCGCTACGGCCGCCCAACTCCTTCCGCCTATTCGGTGTCTCACGTACATCTCCAAGAACTCATGCGGCCCTGTCGTTCCCCGCATGTGCCGAGTACGGCAGGGCTGTGTGGTCAGACGGGCGTGCGGGTGATGCTGAGGACCTCGACTTTGGGGTGCACCGGGGTGTCGATGCCCTCGCGGAGTACCTCGTGGTATCGCTCTTCGTCCTGGTACCGGCCGCCGGGTTCGACGCGTACCTCTGGCCAGATCCCGCCCTCTGTGTGGAACGGCCCGCCGTCGGCATCGGTGACCCGCAGTTCCAGCTCGTAGGTGGCCGGTTCGCCGCCGTGGTTGGTGATGACCGTGGTGACCATGACGCCGAGCCTCCTCGGAGCGACCAGCAGCTTCACATCACGCTCCATGAGGGCGCGGTACTTTTCGGGGACCACCGCGTCCGGCTCGGTAGGCGGGAGGCTGTCCATAGCGGCCGGGTCGATGGTCTCTACGGTGCTCGGCTCCGGTTCGGGCGATGGTGAACCCCTGCCCAGCTCTGCGGCGTCGGGCGCGGCCAGCCCTGTCTCCACAGGGCTGGCCCCGGCCTCCGAACCGCCGCTGTCGCCCGTGAGAGCGGCTATGCCGATGACGGTGGCGACCAGGAGCACGACGACTGTGCCGTAGGCCCACACCAGGCGGGCGGTACCTGTTCGGCGACGGTGACTAGCCATGATCGGGCGGTCAGTTGCAGAAGCCGACGCGGTTGTAGCGGTTGACGACGAGCTTGCCGCCGATCTTCATCTGCGAGAGCGTCTGCCCGCAGTAGCCCCGCTTCTGATACACGGGACCGGCGTAGCTGGAGAACGTTCCCTTGTCCTCGTCGCACGGGTCGGCGGTGTAGTTACTGCACAGCTTGAGCCTCAAGTAGTGGGCTTTGCCCGTGTCGTTCCACAGGGTCGAGCAGATGGCCTTGTCGTAGTAGCCCGACCCGGTCTTACTGCCCTGCCAGATGTAGAGGGTGGCTTTGCGGGTGTTGGGTTCCGGAAGGCGCTCCGCACGCACGAGCTTGGGGTAGCTGCTGCCACACACGACCCCCGACAGCTGGGCCCGCTGCGGGTTGGCCTCTACCGTCTTCTTTGTCTCCTGGGACGCCAGTCCGGACACCGGCACCTTCAGCGCGGATATCTCGACGTCAGCGGGAACGTCCGGCGTCTCGGCGGAGACGGCAGGGGCGGCGGACACGGCCACCATGGCGAGCGCGGACGCGGCGAGCGCGGCATGTTTCATGGGCTTACGTGTGACGATCACGATCGGTTTACCCTCCTGTGGTGGTCAAGCACGGTGCGGGCACGAGGAGGAGGGTCCGGTGGCCCCAGGCCGTCAGGCAAAGGTCAGTGCCTGGGCCTCGGGGGCGGGCGCAGACCAGGCCCGTGCCGGCGGCCGTGGCCGCCGGTCCCTCCCCTTGCATGCGGCGTCCGCCGGGCCAGGCAGGAGGTCCCCGTCTCCGAACCCGGCATGCTCCGTTGGACTGGACCAGCAGATGCGGCAGTCATGGTGGCATACGTGGCCGTGGTTCTAGCCCGGCCCGGTCTGGGGGCGGCTGGAACTGTGCGGTCGAGCGGGGCCGGTGGCGGGGCCGGTGGTTCGTGTTTGACCTGTGGGGCTGGTGGGAGGTGGGAGGTGGCAGGGCTCGTTCATCCGATGGCGGAACGGGGCCGGATCTGGTCGAGTGCGTGGTAAATGCGCGCCCCCGGCGCGGGGGGTTGTCCCGTGCCGGGGGCGCGCGGAGGGCGGAGAGCGGTGTGGTGGGTTAGATGCCCGCCGCGGTCGCCAGGTCGTGCTTCAGGGACGTCAGGCGGTCCGCGGCTGTCGTGCGGGCCGTTTCGAGGGCCGCGGGGTCCGGGCCGGTGACCGGGACCACGACTTCCAGGTAGCACTTGAGCTTGGGCTCGGTGCCGCTGGGGCGGACGATGACGCGCGCGCCGTCGAGCGTGTAGCGCAGGCCGTCCGTGGGCGGGAGGGTGTCCGTGCCCTGGGTGAGGTCCTCGGCGCGGGTCACGGGCAGGCCCGCGAGGGCGACCGGCGGCTGCTCGCGCAGGCGGCGCATGGCGTTCGCGATGACCGACAGGTCCTCGACCCGGACCGAGAGCTGGTCCGTGGCGTGCAGGCCGTGTTCGACGGCGAGCTCGTCGAGGAGGTCGAGGAGGGTGCGGCCCTGCTCCTTGAGCTCCGAGGCCAGCTCGGCGATGACCAGCGCCGCCGTGATGCCGTCCTTGTCGCGTACGCCCTCGGGGTCGACGCAGTAGCCGAGCGCCTCCTCGTAGCCGTAGCGCAGGCCCTCGACGCGGGCGATCCACTTGAAGCCGGTGAGGGTCTCCTCGTAGCCGAGACCGGCCGCATCGGCGATACGGCCGAGGAGGGAGGAGGAGACGATCGACTCGGCGAACGTGCCGGTGACGCCCCGGCGCACCAGGTGCGCGGCGAGCAGCGCGCCGACCTCGTCGCCGCGCAGCATGCGCCAGCCGCCGCTGCCGTCACCGCTGCCGCCATCGCCGCCGCTGCCGCCGTCGGACACGCGCGGGTCCTGGACGGCCACCGCGCAGCGGTCGGCGTCCGGGTCGTTGGCGATGATCAGGTCGGGCGCGGGGGTCGTACGGCGGGCCGTGGCGAAGGCCAGGTCCATCGCGCCCGGCTCCTCCGGGTTGGGGAAGGCCACGGTGGGGAAGGCCGGGTCGGGCTCGGCCTGCTCGGCGACCAGCACCGGCTCCGGGAACCCGGCGCGGGCGAACGCGGCGAGCACGGTGTCCTTGCCGACGCCGTGCATGGCCGTGTAGACGGCGCGGGCGGTGCGCGGGGAGCCGGGGGCCAGGACGGCGTCCGTGCGCTCCAGGTACGCGGTCAGGACCTCGTCGCCGAGGGTCTGCCAGCCGTCCTCCGGGCGGGGCACGTCGGCGAGCGCGCCGACCGCCGCGATCTCGGCGGCGATCTCGGCGTCCGCGGGCGGCACGATCTGCGAGCCGTCGCCGAGGTAGACCTTGTAGCCGTTGTCACGCGGCGGGTTGTGGCTCGCGGTGACCTCGACCCCGGCGACCGCGCCCAGGTGCCTTATGGCGAAGGCGAGCACGGGGGTGGGCAGAGGGCGGGGGAGTACGGCGGCGCGCAGCCCCGCGCCGGTCATCACGGCGGCGGTGTCGCGCGCGAAGTCGGCGGACTTGTAGCGGGCGTCGTAGCCGATGACGACCAGACCGCCGTCGGTGTCGCCGCCCTGCTTCCGCAGATACGCGGCGAGTCCGGCCGCGGCGCGGATGACCACGGAACGGTTCATCCGCATGGGGCCCGCGCCGAGTTCGCCGCGCAGGCCCGCGGTGCCGAACTGGAGGGTGCCGCTGAACCGGTCGGCGAGTTCGTCGACGGCCTCGGCGTCGATGAGCTTGGCGAGTTCCTCGCGGGTCTCCGCGTCGGGGTCTTCGGCCAGCCACGTCCTGGCTCGCGCGATCAGTTCGTCGTGCAGCACGGTTGCTCCGCCTTTCGGTGCGTACGGTGTGTGTCCCCGCCAGGGCCTGCCCGGCCCGTCCGGCCGCCCGTCCGGCCCGCCCGGTCCTGCCCCGGCCCGCGCGTCGGGCGGGAGGGCGAGCGGGCGGGCACACGGGCGGCGTACGGCGTACGGCGGCGGGGCGGGGTGCCTAGATACGGCCCAGGACCTGGGTGAGGAGTTCGCCCATACGGGTGGCCGAGTCGCGGCCCGCCTGGAGGACCTCCTCGTGGTTGAGGGGCTCGCCGGTCATGCCCGCGGCCAGGTTGGTGACCAGCGAGATGCCGAGCACCTCCGCGCCCGCCTCGCGCGCCGCGATGGCCTCAAGGACGGTCGACATGCCGACCAGGTCCGCGCCGATGGTCCGGGCCATCCGGATCTCGGCCGGGGTCTCGTAGTGCGGGCCGGGGAACTGGGCGTACACGCCGTCCTCCAGCGTGGGGTCGACCTCCTTGCACAGCGCGCGCAGCCGCGACGAGTACAGGTCGGTGAGGTCGACGAAGTTCGCGCCCACGATCGGCGACGCGGCGGTCAGGTTGAGGTGGTCGCTGATCAGCACCGGCTGGCCGGGGCGCATGCCGTCGCGCAGACCGCCGCAGCCGTTGGTCAGGACGACGGTCTTGGCGCCGGCCGCGACGGCGGTACGCACGCCGTGCACGACGGCGGCGACACCGCGGCCCTCGTAGTAGTGGGTGCGGCCGAGGAAGACCAGGGCGCGCTTGTCACCGATCCGGTACGAGCGGACCTTGCCGCCGTGTCCCGCCACCGCGGGCGGCGGGAAGCCGGGCAGCTCGGTGACGGCGAACTCGGCCTCGGCCTCGCCGAGCGCGTCCACGGCGGGGGCCCAGCCGGACCCCATCACCAGGGCGACGTCGTGGGTGTCCGCGCCGGTCAGTTCGCGCAGGCGGGCGGCTGCGGCGTCGGCGGCGGAGTACGGGTCGGCGAATCCGCCGTCGGTGCCCGGAGTAAGAGTTGCGTTCACGCGGACGAGGGTAGCCGCTCAGGTCCTACGCGCGTAGACATCAGGGATACAGTGCCCGGATCGTTGTGTTGTGTCTTCCGCCAAACGGGGGTCGGAAGCGCCGGGCCCGGCCCTCAGCAGGGCCGCTTCCGCAGTTCCATCACATAGTCGTGCGGCGCGCCCGCCGACTCCGCCGCGTCGGCGATCTCGCCCAGGTAGCGGGCGGACGGCAGCCCGCCCTCGTAGCCGTTCAGGACGTACGTCCAGGCGGGCATCTCGCCCTCCAGGGTCTGCACCCGCATCCGCATCCGGCGGTAGATGTCCAGGCCGACGCCTTCCCAGCGGTCCATGGAGTCCTCGTCCATCGGCGCGATGTCGTACAGCGCCACGAAGACCTGGGAGCGCGGGGCCTCCACGACGGTGGCGAGCGCGCCTTCCCAGCCCATGTGCTCGCCGCCGAATGTCAGCCGCCACCCGTTCAGCCATCCGGTGGCACGCAACGGCGAGTAGGGAGCGCGGCGGGACATCAGCCGCGGGTCGAGATTGCCGGCGTACGCGGCGTAGAGCGACATGGGATCGAGGGTACGGCAGGGACCCGTGAGGGCTCGGTTGTACAAACCTGTATGAAGCGGCCTGCCGGGGAACAGACGGGCGGCTGACGCGGCCGGACGGAGCCCCGGAGGCGAATCGCGTAGAGGGGTGCGGGACAATGGAGTACGTGACTCGGATCGTGATCATTGGTGGCGGACCCGGCGGATACGAAGCGGCCCTGGTGGCGGCTCAACTCGGCGCGGAGGTGACCGTCGTCGACTGCGACGGTCTGGGCGGGGCGTCGGTGCTGACCGACTGCGTGCCGTCGAAGACTCTGATCGCCACGGCCGAGGTGATGACGACCTTCGACTCCTCGTACGAGGAGCTGGGCATCATCGTCGCCGACGACACACCCCCGGACAAGGAGGCCGCCCGTGTGGTCGGGGTCGACCTGGGCAAGGTCAACCGGCGTGTGAAGCGGCTCGCCCTCGCGCAGTCCCACGACATCACCGCGTCCGTCACCCGCGCCGGCGCCCGAGTCATGCGCGGCCGCGGCAGGCTGGACGACGGCCAGGCCCTGGACGGCTCCCGCAAGGTCGTGGTCCGCGCCGCCGACGGCAGCGAGGAGACCCTCACCGCGGACGCCGTGCTGATCGCCACCGGCGGCCACCCGCGCGAGATCCCGGACGCGCTCCCGGACGGCGAGCGCATCCTCAACTGGACCCAGGTCTACGACCTCGACGAGCTCCCCGAGGAACTGATCGTGGTCGGCTCCGGCGTGACCGGCGCCGAGTTCGCGGGCGCGTACCAGGCGCTGGGCTCCAAGGTCACCCTGGTCTCGTCGCGCGATCGGGTGCTGCCCGGCGAGGACCCGGACGCCGCCGCGGTCCTGGAGGACGTGTTCCGGCGGCGCGGGATGAACGTCATGGCCCGCTCGCGCGCCCAGTCCGCCAAGCGCGTCGGCGACGGCGTCGAGGTCACCCTCTCGGACGGCCGGGTGATCACCGGCTCGCACTGCCTGATGGCGGTCGGCGCGATCCCGAACAGCCAGGGCATGGGCCTGGAGGAGGCCGGGGTCAGGCTGAAGGACTCCGGCCACATCTGGACCGACAAGGTCTCCAGGACCTCCGCACCGGGCGTGTACGCGGCCGGAGACGTCACCGGGGTCTTCGCGCTCGCCTCGGTCGCGGCCATGCAGGGCCGGATCGCGATGTACCACTTCCTCGGCGAGACGGTCACACCGCTGAACCTCAAGACCGTCTCGGGGAACATCTTCACCGACCCGGAGATCGCCACCGTCGGCTACAGCCAGGCCGACATCGACGCGGGCAAGATCGACGCGCGCGCGGTGAAGCTGCCGCTGCTGCGCAATCCGCGCGCCAAGATGCAGGGCATCAGGGACGGCTTCGTGAAGATCTTCTGCCGCCCCGGCACCGGCATCGTGGTCGGCGGTGTGGTCGTCTCGCCGCGCGCGTCGGAACTGATCCACCCCATCTCGCTCGCCGTCGACAACAATCTGACGGTGGAACAGATCGCGAACGCGTTCACCGTGTACCCGTCCCTGTCGGGTTCGATCGCCGAAGTGGCGCGGCAGTTGCACACCCGTAAGACCGCCGCCGAGCTGTAGGTTTCCCGGCGCGCGGTGACGCGTGCGGTGATGTGAGCGACGCCTGTGACCCAGCCCTCCGGGAGTGCCCGGAGGGCTGGGTCGCGCTTATACCACTTCCGGTCGCCCGGTGCGAACAACTTCTGTTATTCGGCGCAAACTGCTGAAAGCAGACGGTCGTTGGGGTTACTGTCAGTTTCGTGTTCGCTGCAGAACGTCGCCAATTGATCCTCGAAATGGTGCGTGCCAACGGGGCCGTGTCGCTCCGTGAGCTCGCCCGCGTCGTCCAGACCTCCGAAGTGACCGTACGGCGCGACGTGCGGGCGCTGGAGGCAGAAGGACTCCTCGACCGTCGGCACGGCGGTGCGGTACTGCCGGGCGGCTTCACGCGAGAGTCGGGACTCCCGCAGAAGTCGCACCTCGCGACCGCCGAGAAGACCGCCATCGCCGACCTCGCCGCGAGTCTCGTCCAGGAGGGCGAGGCCATCGTGGTCGGGGCGGGTACCACCACCCAGGAGCTGGCCCGTCGGCTCGCTCGGGTACCCGGTCTCACGGTCGTCACCAATTCCCTGCTGGTCGCCCAGGCCCTGGCCCACGCCAACCGCGTCGAGGTCGTGATGACCGGGGGCACCCTGCGCGGGTCCAACTACGCGCTGGTGGGCAGCGGCGCCGAGCAGTCCCTGCAAGGGCTGCGGGTGTCCCGTGCGTTCCTCTCCGGCAGTGGTCTCACCGCCGAGCGCGGCCTGTCCACGTCCAACATGCTGTCGGCCAGCGTGGACCGCGCGCTGGTGCAGGCCGCAGCGGAGGTCGTGGTGCTCGCCGACCACTCCAAGCTCGGCACCGACACCATGTTCCAGACGGTGCCCACGGACGTGATCACCCGGCTGGTCACCGACGAGCCGCCCGCGCACGACGAGCGCGCCGGTACGGAACTCCAGGCCCTGGCCGACCAGGGCGTGCAGATCGCGGTCGCGGGGTGTTCCGGCGAGGGGGCGGGCGGTGATCCCGTCCCGGCGGGCCGCCAGCCGCGCCGGGACGTCCCCCTGCCGGGCCAACGCCGCGTCACGGCCCCGCAGTTGCGCAGCGCGGGCCCGCTGGCGGACCAGCCCCCGCCGGGGGCGGAACGGGCGGCGGCGCGGGTGGCGGACCTCCGCCGCCGCTGACCACGGGCGCCGCGGCCGACCACGGGCACCGCGGCCGACCACGGGCGTCGCGGTCGGTCGACCACGGGCGTCGCGGCCGGCTACAGGCGCCGCGGCTGACTACGGGTTTCTCGGCGCGAGCCCCTGAAGCGTCAGCGTCAGCAGACGGTCCGCGAGACCCGGATCCGACGGGGTCTCCTCCGCCGCCAGCGCGATCGCGTTGGTCAGCTGGAGAAGGTCACCGATAGTGACATCCGGGCGCACGGATCCGGCCTCCCGCGCCCGCGCGAGCAGCGCCCCGCCCGCGTCCCGCATCGGCTCGCGGCACCGCGACAACGCCGAGGCGTCGTCGTACGACACCGACATCAGGGCACGGGACAGCCCCCGGTACGCGCCCGCGTGCGTGATGACCTCCCGCAGCCACCCGACCAGCGCCTCGCACGGCCGCGGATCGTCGAGCAACTCGCGCGAGCGGGCGAGCAGTTCGTCCACCGCGTCCTGGAAGACCGCGCTCATCAGGGCGTGCCGATGAGGGAAGTGCCGGTACAGCGTGCCGATCCCGACCCCGGCACGCCGCGCGATGTCCTCCAGCGAGGCATCCGTGCCGTGCTCCGCGAAGGCGGCACGGGCTACGGCGAGCAGCCGCTCGTGGTTGCGCCGGGCGTCGGCGCGCATGGGGCGCGCCGCACCCCGCGCCGAAGCTGAACCGGTGGTCATCGCCGCGTCCTCCCTGGGCTTGCGCATGCCCGCAGCATCCCACCCCCGCCAACGGCCGGAGCCCCCCAACGGCCGGAGCCCCGCCAAGGAGTCACAGGAATCTCGGCGGGGCCCCGAAGCCGTACGGGCGACGGCGTGGTGGTGGTGCGTCAGTCCTTGATGTCGCAGATCGTGGCGCCGGAGGTGAGGGAGGCGCCGATCTCGGCGGTCAGGCCCTTGACGGTGC
>NZ_JBTVYK010000021.1:0-97383 GCF_054788135.1 Streptomyces sp. O3 | reverse complement strand
GGGGGGGGGGGGGGGGGGGGGGGGGGGGCGGGGGGGGGGCCGGGGGGGGGGGGGGGGGGGGGGCGCGGCGGGGGGCCCCCCCCCCACGCCGGTGGTCGTCAGGTCAGACGGCGAGCGCCTGGGCGCGGCGCTTCACCTCCGTGCCGCGATTCTCGCTCAGAGCCTGCGCGGGCGTACCGGGCAGGGTCGGGTCGGGGGTGAACAGCCACTCGAGCATCTCCTCGTCGGAGAAGCCGTCGTCCTTCAGGAGGGTCAGGGTTCCACTGAGGCCCTTGACCACCTTTGCGTTCTCGGCGTCGATGAAGGCGGCGGGCACCTGGAGCACGCGGTTCTCACCGCGGCGCACGGCGATCAGGCCGCCTTCCTTGACGAGCTGTCGCACCCGCGTCACCTCGACGCCGAGCATCTCGGCGATGTCGGGGAGGGTGAGCCAGCTGGGGACGAGAGCATCGATCTTTGCGTCAATCTCGGTCACAGGGATAAGCGTGCCATCCCGGACTGACAGTCGGTACCCGGCACAGCCCCGGCGCGGGTCCGTACGGGATCAAGAACGCGGGTCCGTACCGGATCGGGAACGCGGGTCCCCACCGGATCGGGGCGCGGTACGGGATCAGCGCGTCGCCGACTTCAGGGGTACGGCGGGGTCGGCCGCCCGCTCCCGGTCCAGCGGCGCACCCGAGGCGATCAGCCGCCGTCCCTGCGCCAGGTCGCGCGGCCGCCCCACCGCGAGCACCGCCACCAGGGCGTCGCCGCGCAGCCAGCACACCGTCCAGGCGGCGTCCTCCGGCGCCCCGCGCCAGACCAGGGCGTCCGCGCCGCCGTGGTGTCCCGCGTACTGCACGAAGCGGCCGAACTGCTCGGACCAGAAGTACGGCACGGGGTCGTACACCTCGGGCGCTGTGCCGATGATGTTCGCCGCCACCACGCGCGGGCCCTGGAGCGCGTTGTCCCAGTGGTGCACGAGGAGCCGCTGGCCGAACCGCCCCGAGGGGAACGAGGCGCAGTCGCCGACCGCGTACACGTCGGGCGCCGATGTGCGCAGGCGGTCGTCCGCGACGATCGCGCCGTCCGGGCCGACGGCGATCTCGGAGCCGGTGAGCCAGTCGGTGGCGGGCCGCGCGCCGATGCCGACGACCACGGCCCCGGCGGGCAGCCGGGTCCCGTCCTCCAGGATGACGACACCGGGCTCGATCCGCGCCACGCGCGCGTGGGTGCGCAGCTCGGCGCCGGACTCCGCGTACCAGTCCGTCATGGGGGCCGCGACCTCGGCGGGCAGCACCCCGGCGAGCGGCCGGTCGGCCGCCTCGACGACCGTGACCGCGCAGCCCGCCGCGCGGGCCGCCGTGGCGAACTCCGCGCCGATCCAGCCCGCGCCGACCACCACCACGTCGTGCTTCTCGGCGAGGACCGGGCGCAGCCGCTCCGCGTCGTCCAGGGTGCGCAGCAGATGGACGCCCGGCACTCCCTGCGCGCCGGGCAGCCGCAGCGGCTCGGCCCCGGTGGCGATCACCAGGACGTCGTACGGGACGGGCCCGTCGGCGGTGTCCAGCTGGTGCGCGCCGGGGCGTACCCCGGTCACCTCGCGGCCCAGGCGCAGGTCCACGTCCAGCTGCTCGAAGTCCACGTCGAACGCGGAACCCTCGGCCTCGCCGAGCAGCACGGCCTTGGACAGCGGCGGCCGGTCGTAGGGCTGGTGCGGCTCCGCACCGATCAGCGTGAGGGCCCCGGTGAAGCCCTGTTCGCGCAGGGCCACGGCGGTCTGCACCCCGGCCATCCCCGCGCCGACGATCACGACGCGCCGCTCCTGCTGCCTCTGCTCGTTCACCCGGCCACCTTAAACAACTGACACATCATCAGGAAGTGGCGGGGGGCCGGTCCGGGTGTGAGCGGGCGCGGGGCGGGGCGGCGCCCGGCGGCGGCTCCCCTTATCTCGCGGGAGACAAAGGGCTAGGCTGGCCGCCGTAGACCACTCGCGGGAGCCCGGACGCACCGGGCTGAGAGGGAGGCTCAGGCGCCTCCGACCGTACGAACCTGATCCGGGTCATGCCGGCGAAGGGAGGGGCTGGACGCCCATGCACGCACGCGACACCTCAGACGTCCTGGTCATCGGGGGCGGCATCATCGGCCTGGTCACGGCCTGGCGGACGGCCCAGCGCGGCCTGAGCGCCACAGTCGCCGACCCGGCGCCGGGCGGCGGGGCCGCCCGCGTCGCGGCCGGGATGCTCGCCGCCGTCACCGAGCTGCACTACGGCGAGCAGACGCTGCTCGGCCTCAACCTGGCGTCCGCGCGCCGCTACCCGGACTTCGCCGCCGAGCTCGAAGAGGCCAGCGGGCAGGACCTCGGCTACCGCGCCTGCGGCACCCTCGCCGTCGCCCTGGACGCCGACGACCGTGCCCATCTGCGCGAGCTGCACGCCCTCCAGCGACGTTCGGGCCTGGAGTCCGAGTGGCTGTCGGGGCGCGAGTGCCGCCGCCTGGAGCCGATGCTCGCGCCGGGGGTACGCGGCGGCCTGCGGGTCGAGGGCGACCACCAGGTGGACCCGCGCCGCCTGGCCGACGCCCTGGTCACGGCGTGCGAACGGGCCGGGGTCCGGTTCCGCCGCGGCTGGGCCGAGCGGCTCACCGTCACCGGCGACCGGGCCCGCGGGGTCGTGCTCGCGGACGGCACGGAGCTCGCCGCCGACCAGGTGGTGCTGGCCGCCGGGAGCCTGAGCGGCAGGCTCGCCGGGGTACCCGCCGCCGTGCTGCCTCCGGTACGCCCGGTCAAGGGCCAGGTCCTGCGGCTGACCGTGCCGCGCGCGTACGCCCCCTTCCTGAGCCGTACGGTCCGCGCCGTGGTGCGCGGCAGCCACGTCTACCTGGTGCCGCGTGAGAACGGCGAGCTCGTGGTCGGCGCCACCAGCGAGGAGCTCGGCTGGGACACCACGGTCACCGCGGGCGGCGTCTACGAGCTGCTGCGCGACGCGCACGAGCTGGTCCCCGGACTCACCGAACTCCCGCTCACCGAGACCCGCGCGGGCCTGCGCCCCGGCTCCCCCGACAACGCGCCGCTGCTCGGCCCCACGGCACTCCCCGGCCTCCAGCTGGCCACCGGGCACCACCGCAACGGCGTGCTGCTCACCCCGATCACCGGCGAGATCATGGCGCACGCCCTGACGACCGGTGAACTCCCCGACGAGGCACGCCCCTTCACCCCTCGACGCTTCGGCATCCTTCAGGAGCAGCCCGCATGACCACGCCCACCGGCGACGCCGGACCCCAGGAACCGACCGTGCCCGTGCCTGTGTCCGTGTCCGTGAACGGCTCACACCGCGAGATCACCGCGGGCAGCACGCTCGACGCCCTGGTCGCGACGCTGACCGCCGCGCCGTCCGGGGTGGCCGCCGCCGTCAACGAGACCGTCGTACCGCGCGGCGAGTGGCGGCACACCGCGCTGCACGCGGGCGACCGTGTGGAAGTCCTCACCGCCGTCCAAGGAGGCTGATCCCCATGGCTGACGACCCCCTGGCCGCCCATCCCCTGGCCGACGATCCGCTGGTCATCGGCGGTACGAAGTTCTCGTCCCGGCTCATCATGGGCACCGGCGGCGCGCCCAGCCTGGAGGTGCTCGAACGGTCGCTGGCCGTGTCGGGCACCGAGCTCACCACGGTCGCGATGCGCCGCCTGGACCCCGGCGTGCGGGGCTCGGTGCTGTCGGTGCTGACCCGGCTCGACATCCAGGTGCTGCCGAACACCGCGGGCTGCTTCACCGCGGGCGAGGCGGTGCTGACCGCGCGGCTGGCCCGTGAGGCGCTCGGGACCGACCTGGTCAAGCTGGAGGTCATCGCCGACGAGCGCACCCTGCTGCCCGACCCCGTGGAGACGCTCGAAGCCGCCGAGACCCTCGTCGACGACGGCTTCACGGTGCTGCCGTACACCAATGACGACCCGGTCCTCGCGCGCAGGCTGGAGGAGGCGGGGTGCGCGGCGGTCATGCCCCTGGGGTCTCCGATCGGCTCGGGGCTCGGCATCCGCAACCCGCACAACTTCCAGCTGATCGTGGAGCACGCGCGCGTACCGGTGATCCTGGACGCGGGCGCGGGCACGGCGTCCGACGCCGCCCTCGCCATGGAGCTCGGGTGCGCCGCGGTGATGCTGGCCTCCGCGGTGACCCGTGCGCAGGAGCCGGCGCTGATGGCGGAGGCGATGCGGCATGCCGTCGAGGCGGGCCGCCTCGCCCGGCGGGCCGGGCGCATCCCCCGACGGCACTTCGCCGAGGCGTCGTCGCCGACGGAGGGCCTGGCCCGGCTGGACCCGGAGCGACCGGCCTTCTGAGCGACCGGACTTCTGAGCGACCGGACTTCTCAGGTGTCCGGCCCCCCGCCGCGGCCGGACTTGAGACGGTCACAACTGCGCTGCAGTACGGCGGTGCGGGCCCCCGAGGGGTCGGACGTGTCAGCGGCGGCTCGTACACTCACCTGCGTGGACACGACCCTTCAAGATCCGCTCGTCGGCCAGGTCCTGGACGGCCGCTACCGCATCGACGCGCGCGTCGCCGTAGGCGGGATGGCCACGGTCTACCGGGCCGTGGACACCCGCCTCGACCGCGTGCTCGCGATCAAGGTCATGCACCCCGAGCTCGCGTCCGACGCGTCGTTCGTGGAGCGGTTCATCCGCGAGGCCAAGTCGGTGGCGCGGCTCTCGCACCCGAACGTGGTCGGGGTCTACGACCAGGGCACGGACGGCGCGTACGTCTATCTCGCGATGGAGTACGTCGCCGGATGCACCCTGCGGGACGTGCTGCGCGAGCGCGGCGCGCTGCGGCCGCGGGCCGCGCTGGACATCCTGGAGCCGGTGCTCGCGGCGCTCGGCGCGGCCCATCGCGCGGGGTTCGTGCACCGCGACATGAAGCCGGAGAACGTCCTGATAGGCGACGACGGACGGGTCAAGGTCGCGGACTTCGGCCTGGTCCGCGCCGTGGACACCGTGACGAACACCACCGGCGCCGTCCTGGGCACCGTCTCCTATCTCGCACCCGAGCAGCTGGAGCACGGCACGGTGGACCCACGGGTCGACGTGTACGCGTGCGGTGTCGTGCTCCACGAGATGCTGACCGGCGGCAAGCCGCACACCGGTGACTCACCCGCCCAGGTCCTCTACCGGCATCTGCACGAGGACGTACCGCCCCCGTCGGCCGCCGTGCCGGGGCTGGCCTACGAGCTGGACGAGCTGGTGGCGACCGCGACGGCCCGTACCGCCGAGCTGCGGCCGTACGACGCGGTGGCGCTGCTCGCGCGGGTCAGACAGGCGCGGGCGGCCCTGAGCGAGGAGCAGCTGGACGCGCTGCCGCCGCAGGCCCGTGCGACGGACCACGACAACGCGGAGGACCGCACCAGCGTCATCGCGCGCGCCACCGGTACGGTGCCGCGGCCGCTGCCCGTGGGACCGGGGCAGCGTGATCAGCCGGAGCAGCCGAATCCGCCGGATCGGCCGAACTGGTCGGTTCAGCCGGAGCAGGCGGAGCAGGCGGAGCAGGCGGAGCAGGCGGCGGTCAACCGCACCAGTCGGTTTGAAGTGCCCCCGGTCGGTCCTCCGTCCGCGCCGGCGCCTACGGCCCCCGCGGGACGGCGCGGCCCGCGGCGCTCGGTCCTCGCCGTCGTCGCGGGCGTCCTGCTCGCGCTGGGGCTCGGCGTGGGCGTCTGGTACATCAGCGCGGGCCAGTTCACCCAGGTCCCGGCGCTGCTGACCAAGACGGAGGCGGAGGCCCGTAAGGCGCTCGCCGACGCCGGGCTCGGGGTGCGGGAGGTCAAGGGCGAGTACAGCACCACCGACAAGCGCGGCACGGTCATCGGCAGTGACCCCGAGTCCGGCAGCCGGATCAGGGATGACGGCGAGGTGACGCTCACCCTGTCGCTCGGGCCGCGCACCGCGAAGGTCCCCGACCTCGAGAACACCCCGCTGGCCAAGGCCAAGGCCGAGCTGAAGGACCTCGGTCTGGAGCCCGGCATGGTCACGCGCGCGTTCAGCGAGAGCGTCCCGAAGGGCTCCGTGGTGAGCACGGACCCGCCCGCGGGCACCGAGCGCAAGGCGGGCAGCGCGATCGCCCTCACGGTCAGCAAGGGCGCCCCGGTCGAGATGCCGAACGTGGTCGGGGACTCGCTCGCCGACGCGCGCGGCGAGCTCCGTGAGGCGGGCCTGAAGGTGGAGGTCGCCACGGAGCGGGTGTTCTCCGAGGAGGACACGGGCGACGTCGCGCGGCAGACGCCCGGCGAGGGCACACAGCTCGCGGAGGGCGACAAGGTCACTCTCACGCTCTCCAAGGGGCCGAGGATGGCCGAGGTCCCGGATGTCGTCGGCAGGGACATCGACGACGCCAGCGCGCGGCTCCGCGCGGCGGGCTTCGACGTCGACGTGAAGCGCGCGTTCCCGTTCCTCAGCGACGAGATCGCCAGCCAGTCCGTGGCGGGCGGCGAGGAAGCGCCGGAGGGCAGCACCATCCAGATCAAGACCAAGGGCCTGTAAGGGCCTGTAAGGGCCTGTGACGACGGCGAGGACCCGTCTCTGCGGCGACGCCCGGCGCGCGCGGGCCGCACCGCCCGCACCGCCCGGCACCGCCCGCACCCGGCGCCCGGAAGGCCGGAGCCGGGGGCGGGGCGCTGCCCAGGGGCGCGGGCGTGTCACCCTGGCGGTGTGAGCAGCAAGAGAACAGGCAACCCCGTGGGCGGGCATGTGCCCGTGGCAGGTGGACTCGCCGCCACCGGACTGCCGTACGCGCGCGAGATGGGCGCCGAGACCGTCCAGGTCTTCGTCGCCAATCCACGCGGCTGGGCCACGCCCGTCGGCGACCCCCGGCAGGACGAGGAGTTCCGGGCGGCCTGCGCCGCCGAGGAGATCCCCGTCTGGGTGCACGCCCCGTACCTGATCAACTTCGGTTCGCACACCGAGGCCACCGCGCTGAAGTCCGTCGAGTCGCTGCGCCACTCGCTGCGCCGGGGCCGGGAGATCGGCGCCCTGGGCGTGGTGGTGCACACCGGCTCCGCGACCGGCGGCCGGGACCGGGAGGTCGCGCTGCGACAGGTGCGTGAGCACCTGCTGCCGCTGCTCGACGAGCTGACGCACGACGACGACCCGCACCTTCTCCTTGAGTCGACCGCCGGGCAGGGCTCCTCGCTCTGCTCGCTCGCCGAGGACTTCGGCCCGTACTTCGACGCCCTGGACGCCCACCCCAAGCTCGGCGTCTGCCTGGACACCTGCCATGTCTTCGCCGCGGGCCACGACCTGGCCGAGCCCGGCGGCGTGAAGCGGACCCTGGACCTGCTGGCGGACACCGTCGGCGAGGGCCGTCTGAAGCTGATCCACGCCAACGACTCGCAGGACGTGGCCGGCGCCCGCAAGGACCGGCACGCGAACATCGGCTCGGGCCATATCGGCGAGGAGCCGTTCCGGGAGCTCTTCACCCACCCCGCGACCGACGGAGTGTCGCTGATCATCGAGACGCCCGGCGGCAAGGCCGGACACGCGGCGGACGTGGCGCTCCTGAAGGAGCTCCGCGAGCGGTGAATCTCCCTCCCGGCTACAGCTCCGGGCCGTCGCCCGGCTCCTCCTGGTACGAGTAGCGCTGCTCACGCCAGGGGTCGCCGATGTTGTGGTACCCGCGCTCCTCCCAGAAACCGCGGCGGTCGGCCGTCATGTACTCCACGCCGCGCACCCACTTGGGCCCCTTCCAGGCGTAGAGATGCGGCACCACGAGCCGCAGCGGGAAGCCATGCTCGGCGGTGAGCGGCTCACCGTCCCGGTGGGTGGCGAAGATCGTCCGCTCGGCGTCGAAGTCGGACAGCCGGAGATTCGAGCTGAAGCCGTATTCGGCCCAGACCATCACATGGGTGACATCGGGCGCGGGAGGGGCCAGTTCGAGCAGCGTACGAGCCGACACCCCGCCCCATTCAGCGCCCAGCATCGAGAACTTCGTGACGCAGTGCAGATCGGAGACGACCGTGCCGTACGGCAGCGCCGAGAACTCCTCGTGCGTCCAACAGCGCTTGCCCCCGTCGGCGGTGGCGCCGAAGACCCTGAACTCCCAGCGCTCCGGGCGGAACTTGGGCACGGGGCCGTAGTGTGTGACCGGCCAGCCCCGCTGCAGCCGCTGTCCCGGCGGAAGCTCCGACCTCTCCGTTTCACGACTATCCGGCTGACCCATGGCTCCATCCTGACAGACCGCGAGGGGTGGACGTGACCAGGTCTGCACCGATTCGGGCAACTCCTACTAAGGAGGCACTTACTGGACGCCCATCGGCACCGGTGCAAGGATGCGCGCACCTGATCGGTTACGCGCTTGGAAGGAGCCTCTGCGATGCAGGGCGACCCCGAGGTCCTCGAATTTCTCAATGAGCAGCTGACCGCTGAGCTCACCGCCATCAACCAGTACTTCCTGCATGCCAAGATGCAGGAGAACAACGGCTGGGTGAAGCTCGCGAAGTACACCCGGTCCGAGTCGTTCGACGAGATGAAGCACGCGGAGGTACTCACCGACCGCATTCTGTTCCTGGACGGCCTGCCGAACTACCAGCGGCTGTTCCATGTCCGCGTCGGCCAGACCGTGACCGAGATGTTCAACGCCGACCGGCAGATCGAGGTCGAGGCGATCGACCGCCTGAAGCGCGGGATCGAGGTCATGCGTGCCAAGGGGGACATCACCTCGGCGAACATCTTCGAGTCGATCCTCGAGGACGAGGAGCATCACATCGACTATCTCGACACCCAGCTGGAACTGATCGAGAAGCTCGGTGAGCCGCTCTACCTCGCCCAGCTGATCGAACAGCCCAGCTGACGGCCCGCACGGCCCGGCTGACCGCGCACGGCCCGGACAGCGGCCCTCCTAGGCCGCTGCCGCCTCTTCCAGGTCATCGGCGAGCTCCGGGGCCGTCGCCAGTACGACAGCGGGCTTGCCCTTCTCGAGGAGCTCTCGGCGGGGGCACGCGCCACGGCCGAGCAGCGCCTGGATGCTGCGGACGCAGGAGCCGCAGTCGGTGCCCGCCTTGCAGGCCGAGGCTATCTGGCGCGGGGTGCAGGCACCGGCGTCCGCATGGTCCTTGACCTGCTGCTCGGTGACACCGAAGCAAGAGCATACGTACACGCGGTCCACCTCCCCGTGCGAAGATCATTCGGGAACAGTCAGCTAGCGCCACTCCCGATTAATCGGTGAGGCTAACCTAACCTTACCCGCCGTGGAGCGTGGGCAAAAGCCGGTGGGGCGCGGATCACATCGATCCGCGCCCCACCGTCGCGTACGGCCGCTTCACGCGGCGCCGCGCTGTCTGCGCGCTACTGGTCCCGGTACATCTCGGCGACCAGGAAGGCCAGGTCAAGCGACTGGCTGCGGTTCAGCCGGGGGTCGCAGGCCGTCTCGTAGCGCTGGTGCAGGTCGTCGACGAAGATCTCGTCGCCGCCGCCCACGCACTCGGTGACGTCGTCACCGGTGAGCTCGACGTGGATGCCGCCCGGATGAGTGCCCAGCGCCTTGTGGACCTCGAAGAAGCCCTTGACCTCGTCCAGGACGTCGTCGAAGCGGCGGGTCTTGTGGCCGGACGCGGCCTCGAAGGTGTTGCCGTGCATCGGGTCGGTCACCCAGACGGGCGTAGCGCCCGAGGCCGTGACCTTCTCGACCAGGTCCGGCAGCTTGTCGCGGATCTTGTCCGCGCCCATCCGCACGATGAACGTCAGCCGGCCGGGCTCCCGGTCCGGGTCCAGGCGCTCGATGTACTGCAGCGCCTCCTCCGGGGTGGTCGTCGGGCCGAGCTTGATGCCGATCGGGTTGCGGATCCGGGAGGCGAACTCGATGTGAGCGCCGTCCAGCTGCCGGGTGCGCTCGCCGACCCACACCATGTGCCCGGAGACGTCGTACAGCTCTCCGGTACGGGAGTCGACACGGGTCAGCGCCGACTCGTAGTCGAGCAGCAGCGCCTCGTGCGAGGCGTAGAACTCGACCGTCTGGAACTCGGCCGGGTCGGTGCCGCAGGCGCGCATGAAGTTCAGCGCGTTGTCGATCTCGCGGGCCAGCTGCTCGTAGCGCTGCCCGGACGGCGACGACTTCACGAAGTCCTGGTTCCAGGCGTGCACCTGGCGCAGGTCGGCGTAGCCGCCGGTGGTGAAGGCGCGGACCAGGTTCAGCGTGGAGGCGGACGCGTGGTACATCCGCTTCAGCCGCTCGGGGTCCGGGATCCGGGCCTGCTCGGTGAAGTCGAAGCCGTTGACGGAGTCGCCGCGGTAGGTCGGCAGCGTGACGCCGTCGCGGGTCTCGGTCGGCTTGGAGCGGGGCTTGGAGTACTGCCCGGCGATCCGGCCCACCTTGACCACCGGCACCGACGCGGCGTACGTCAGCACGGCGCCCATCTGGAGCAGGGTCTTGAGCTTGTTGCGGATGTGGTCGGCGGAGACGGCGTCGAAGGCCTCCGCGCAGTCGCCGCCCTGGAGCAGGAACGCCTCGCCCCTGGCGACGGCCCCCAACCGGGTGCGCAGCTGGTCGCACTCGCCCGCGAAGACGAGTGGCGGATACGACTCGAGGTCCGCGAGTACCTCGCGCAGAGCCTCGGCATCGGGGTACTCAGGCTGCTGCGCCGCTGGAAGGTCTCGCCAGGTGTTGCCACCGGCAGCGGTGGTCTTAGCGTTGACGGTCACATCAGCAACATTACGGGGTCATGTCGCCCGTCCAGACCCCCGCCCACCAGATGAGACGACTGTCGCACGCTCCCCCGCGCCGGGCGCGGCCAGCGCGAGCCCGCGGTGGGTGCGGCGCAGCATGGTGCGGGCCATGAACGGGTGGCCCCTGGAGACCAGCGCCCAGTAGATCCGGCCGCGCCGGTTGTGTATCCGTACCGCCGTGCTCAAGGTGACCCGGCCCGCCGTTTCGTCCACCAGGAGCGAGGCCCTGAAGTCCAGGTGTCCGGCGTCCTGGCCGAGCAGGATCTCGCGCTCGGCCCGGTCGGTGACGGGGATGCCGCGCAGCACGCCCTCCCAGGCGGCCGGGTCGGCCGTCATGCCGGGCAGCAGGTCCATGGCGTACGCGTCCCGGTAGTCGGCCCGCTCGAACCAGTCGACGGCCGTACGGAGCAGCCGGGCGCCGTCGGGGATCCGGACCGGGGCGGGCCGGTCCCAGCCCAGCCGGTTGAGCAGCCGCACCCGGGGCGACCAGCGCACGGGGCGGGCGACCTCGCGGCCCATCGCGCGCTCGATGTTGTCGAAGATCTCTTCGACCATCGTGTTGTGCACCGCCCGCACCGCCAGCGGCCAGGTGAGCAGGTCGCCGCCCCGGAGCCGCTGCTCCAGCACATGCCGCACGCGGCAGCGCTCGGATCCCAGCGGCTCGACGGTCAGCTCGTGGAAGCCGCCCGCCGGGCCGGTGAAACCGAAGCGGACGCGGCGGCCGGGTTCGTACGCCGTAACCCGGTAGCGCACCGGCCCGTGGCCGCCCTCCGCGCCCACAGAGAGCGGGCGGTCCAGGCGCATCGGGGACCAGGCGGGCGTCGGGAAGATCGGGTCGTCGTCGGCGGCGAGGCGGTCGACCAGACCCCCCACGGCCGCCGCCGGGGCCTCGATGACCCGCTCGTGGATGTTGCGCATCACGCACCTCCATACGCTGGCGTATGGTTTACCGTACGCTACCGTATGGTCATGGCGCAACGGCAGCGGAAGCGGGAACAGACGGGGGAGAAGCGGGACAGGAAAGCCCGGTTGACCGCGCGGGACTGGGCGGACGCGGCGCTCACCGCCATCGGCGAAGGCGGCCTCGCGGCCGTCGCCGTGGAGCCGCTCGCGGCCCGGCTCGGCACCACCAAGGGCAGCTTCTACTGGCACTTCACCAACCGGGACGCACTCATCGGGGCCGCGCTCGAACGCTGGGCAGAGGCCAGCACCGAAGAGCTGATCACCGAGGTCGACGCCGAACCCGACCCCACGCGGCGGCTCCGTCTGCTGTTCCGCGAAGCCCTCGCCTCGGCCGCCGACGACCCCCTGGAGGTCTCGCTGCTGGCCACCGCCGACCACCCGCAGGTGGCCGACGCGCTGCGCCGGGTCACCGAGCGCCGGGTCGGCTATGTCGCGCGGCTCTTCGCCGACGTCGGCTTCCCCGAACCGGAGGCGCGCCGCCGCGGACTGCTCGCGTACACGGTCTATCTGGGGCACACCCAGCTCGGCCACGCGGTGCCCGCGGCGCTGCCCGCGGGAGACGAGTACGGCGCCTATCTCGACGAGACGCTCGACGTACTCCTGAAACGCTGATCTCCCGCCGACGATGCGCTAAGGTGCGGGGCATGTTCGCGCAGACGCTCCAGACACACACGCACCAGAACTGGTGGTGGCCCGCTCATCCGGCGGCCCACTGACTGCGCGTACCCACCGCATCGCGAAGGCCGCCCGAGGGGCGGCCTTCCGTGTGTTCCGGACCTTTCCCGGACGCGGGCCGTTCCTCCTCACCTCGGGCCGCGAAGCCCGGAAGGAAGGAACGAGACACGATGTCCCTGCGTATCGAGCGTCTACTGGACGCCGACTGCCCGCCGTTCGCCCTGCTGCGCCGCCGGACACCCGGCCACGATCACGACACGGTCGAGGTGCTGATCGGCGAGGTGCACGAGGCCGAGCGGCTCGCCGACATCCCGGACCGGGAGCTTCCGGTGCTGGCCGTGGTGCCGTTCCGGCAGATCAGGGAGCGCGGCTTCGACGTACGAGACGACGGCGCCCCGCTGCTCGTGCTGGCCGCCGACGAGGTGCACACGCTCTCGCCCACCGACGCCCTGGAGCGGCTGCCCGCGCACCGGGTGCGGGTCGAGGGCGGGGCCTTCGACGTGAGCGACGAGGAGTACGCGGGCACTGTGGAGCGGGTGATCCGCGACGAGATCGGCCGCGGCGAGGGCGCCAACTTCGTGATCCGCCGCACCTACCGGGGCGAGATCCCCGGCTTCGGACCGGCCGACGCGCTGGCCCTGTTCAGGCGGCTGCTGGCGGGCGAGCGGGGCGCGTACTGGACGTACGTCGTGCACACCGGGACGCGCACGCTGGTCGGGGCCAGCCCCGAGGTGCATGTACGGGTCAGCGGGGGCACCGTCGTGATGAACCCGATCAGCGGGACCTACCGCTACCCGGCCGGCGGACCCACACCCGGTGGCCTGCTCGACTTCCTCGCGGACTCCAAGGAGGCAGCCGAGCTGTCGATGGTCGTCGACGAAGAGCTGAAGATGATGTGCACCGTCGGCGACCGCGGCGGCGTCGTGGTCGGCCCGCGGCTCAAGGAGATGGCCCACCTCGCGCACACCGAGTACGAGCTGCGCGGCCGCTCATCGCTGGATGTCCGCGAGATCCTCAAGGAGACGATGTTCGCGGCGACCGTCACCGGGTCGCCGGTGCAGAACGCCTGCCGGGTCATCAAGCGCTACGAGCCCGAGGGACGCGGCTACTACGCGGGGGCCCTGGCGCTGATCGACCGGGACGCGGGCGGCGCGCGGACCCTGGACTCGCCGATCCTGATCCGTACCGCCGACATCGCGGCGGACGGGCGGCTGCGGGTGCCGGTCGGGGCGACCCTGGTACGCGACTCGGACCCGCGCTCCGAGGTGGCCGAGACGCACGCGAAGGCGGCGGGCGTCCTGGCGGCGCTGGGCGTACGCCCCGGCCGGGCCCCGGCCGATCAGGCGCCGCGCGCCCTGGCCGACGATCCGCGGGTGCGCGAGGCGCTGGACTCGCGGCGCTCGCTGCTCGCGCCGTTCTGGCTGCGGATGCAGGAGCGGACCGACGCCGTGGCGGGGCACGCGCTGGTAGTCGACGGCGAGGACGCCTTCACGGCGATGCTGGCCCATCTGCTGCGTTCCGGCGGCCTTGAGGTCACGGTACGGCGCTACGACGAGCCGGGGCTGCGGGCCGCCGCGCTCGCGCACGCCGGGCCCGTGGTGCTCGGCCCCGGGCCCGGAAACCCGTCCGACGTCGCCGACCCGAAGATGCGCTTCCTGCGCGGACTCACCGCCGAACTCGTCCGCGGACACCGGCACGGTCTCCTCGGCGTCTGCCTGGGCCACGAGCTGCTGGCGGCCGAGCTGGGGCTTGAGGTGGTGCGGAAGCGGGTGCCGTACCAGGGGGCGCAGGCGGAGATCGACTTCTTCGGGCGACCGGAGACTGTCGGCTGCTACAACAGCTTCACGGCGGTCTGCGACGAAGAGTCGGCGGCGGAACTCGCCGCACATGGCATCGAGGTCAGCCGCGACGTGCGCACGAGCGAGGTCCACGCGCTCCGCGCCGCTCGGTTCGCGTCCGTGCAGTTCCACCCCGAGTCGGTGCTCACGCTGCGCGGTGCCAGGCTGGTACGGGAGCTGCTGGACGCGGTGTCCCGGACCAGCGCGCGGCAGGCCGTACGCCCCTGATCGCTCGGGGGGCTCGGTCAGGTGGGCCTGGGGGCCGCCGGGACCAGAACGTTCTCGGAGCGGCGGCCCGCCTTGTAGTCCAGGACGTTCTGGACCGTCGTCTCGACGATCTGGCTGACCGCGTCCACCGTGTAGTACGCCTGGTGCGAGGTGACCACTACGTTCGGGAAGGTCATCAGGCGGGCCAGCGTGTCGTCCTGGACCGCCTCCAGGGACCGGTCCAGGAAGAAGAGCCCGGCCTCGGCCTCGTACACGTCGAGGCCGACACCCGTGAAGCGGCCCGCGCGCAGTTCGGCGACCAGGGCCTCGGTGTCGACCAGGCCGCCCCGGCTGGTGTTCACCAGGATCGCGTCGCCCTTCATGCCCTTCAGTGCCGCGCCGTCGATGAGGTGCTCGGTGTCGGGCAGCAGCGGCACGTGCAGGCTGATCAGGTCGGACTCGGCGAGGAGCCGTTCCTTCTCGACGTACTCCATGCCCAGCTCCCGGCAGGCCGGGTTCGGGGCGACGTCCCAGCCGAGCAGGTTCATCCCGAAGCCATGGGCGATCCGGGTGAACGCCTCGCCGATCTTGCCGGTGCCGAGCACCCCGGCGGTGCGGCCGTGCAGGTCGCGGCCCATCAGACCGTGCAGCCGGAAGTCGAAGTCACGGGTGCGGCGGGAGGCGCGGACGATACGGCGGTTGACGGCCATCGCCAGGGTCCAGGCGAACTCGGCGACCGCGTACGGCGAGTAGGACGAGACGCGGGCTACGGTGAGGCCCAGGCGCTCGGCGACCTGGAGGTCGATGTTGTTGAAGCCGGTGGAGCGCTGGGCGATCATCTGGGTGCCGCCGGCGGCCAGGGTCTGCAGGACGCGGTTGCCCAGGCTGGCGTTGACGCTGGTGGAGATGACCTCGTAGCCCGTCGCGATCGGGGCGGTGTCCTCGTTGAGGAAGACGTCGAGGCAGCGGACGTCGTGGTGGCCGTCGAAGACCCGCTCGATCAGCGGCCGCTCATCGGCCTGCACACCGAATGCCAGGATTTCCACGACTTCTCCCAACGACGCGCAAGAAGGGCGATGGGCCGGTAACGAGAGCTATGGGCCGGATGGACGCGAACACACGATCATTCGCGAATATACGACCCACAGCACCGCCGTGCCCGCCCGGCTCAGCCGAAGAACACACCGACCTCGGTGTACAGCTTCGGGTCGACCGTCTTGAGCTTCGCGGTCGCCTCCGCCAGCGGCGCCCGCACGATGTCCGTGCCGCGCAGCGCGACCATCTGGCCGAAGTCGCCGTCCCGTACGGCGTCGATGGCGTGCAGCCCGAACCGGGTGGCCAGCCAGCGGTCGAAGGCGCTGGGGGTGCCGCCGCGCTGGATGTGGCCGAGCACCGTGGTCCTGGCCTCCTTGCCGGTGCGCTGCTCGATCTGTCCGGCCAGCCACTCGCCGACGCCGGAGAGCCGGACATGCCCGAAGGCGTCCAGGGTCCCGTCCTTGAGGACCATGTCGCCGTCCTTCGGCATGGCGCCCTCGGCGACCACCACGATCGGGGCGTAGGAGGCCCGGAACCGCGAGCGCACCCAGGCGCAGACCTGCTCGACGTCGAAGCGCTGCTCGGGGATGAGGATGGCGTTGGCGCCGCCCGCGAGCCCCGAGTGCAGGGCGATCCAGCCCGCGTGCCGCCCCATCACCTCGACGACCAGGACCCGCATATGCGACTCGGCCGTGGTGTGCAGCCGGTCGATGGCCTCGGTGGCGATCCCGACGGCGGTGTCGAAACCGAAGGTGTAGTCGGTGGCGGACAGGTCGTTGTCGATGGTCTTCGGGACGCCGACGCAGGGGATGCCGTACTCGTCGCTGAGCCGCGCGGCGACGCCGAGCGTGTCCTCGCCGCCGACGGTGATCAGGGCCTCGACCTCGTGCTTGGCGAGGGTGTCCTTGATCCTGCGGACGCCGTGCTCGACCTTGAGCGGGTTGGTCCGCGAGGAGCCGAGGATCGTGCCGCCGCGCGGCAGGATGCCGCGCACCTCGGGGATGCCGAGCGGGACCGTGTCGCCCTCCAGGGGGCCGCGCCAGCCGTCCCGGAAGCCGACGAAATCGTAGGCGTACTCCTGTACGCCCTTGCGGACGATGCCCCGGATGACGGCATTGAGTCCGGGGCAGTCGCCGCCCCCGGTCAGTACTCCGACCCGCATGGAATCTTCCCTTCACGGCCTGGACGTTGTGACGGCCACGCTAATGGTGATCCAGGTCACTGAAGGGGGGTCGATACGTCAATTCCGGTGAAACAACGTGGAGTTGATCTCACACGTTCACCCGTACGGGGTTACGCGTCGTCGAGGCCGCGCTCTATCGCGTACCGGACGAGCTCCACGCGGTTGTGCAACTGGAGCTTGCCCAGGGTGTTCTGGACGTGGTTCTGCACGGTGCGGTGCGAGATGACCAGGCGCTCGGCGATCTGCTTGTAGCTCAGGCCCTTGGCGACGAGCCGAAGCACCTCGGTCTCGCGTTCGGTGAGTTCGGGGGCCACCGGCTGGTCCGCGGCGGCCGGAGCGGGCGCGGAGGCCAGGCGGCGGTACTCGCCGAGTACCAGGCCCGCGAGGCCCGGTGTGAAGACCGGGTCGCCGACGGCGGTGCTGCGCACGGCGTCGAGCAGCTCCTCGGTGGAGGCCGACTTCAGCAGATAGCCGGTGGCGCCGGACTTGACCGCCTCCAGGACGTCGGCGTGCTCACCGCTGGCGGACAGGACCAGTACCCGCAGCTCGGGGTCGGCCGCGACCAGCTCCTTGCACACCTGGACGCCGGGCTTGAGCGGCAGGTTGAGGTCGAGCACCAGGACGTCGGGGGCCGTGGCCCTGGCGCGGCGCACCGCCTGCTCGCCGTCGCCCGCGGTGGCCACCACCTCCAGGCCGGACTCGGCGAGGTCACGGGCGACCGCGTCCCGCCACATCGGGTGGTCGTCGACCACCATGACCCTGATCGGCTGGTTCTCGTCGTGCCGTCGTTCGCTGTGCCGTCGTTCGCTGTGCTGTCGTTCGCTGTGCTGTCGTTCGCTCATGTCCGTGCCGCCTTCCCCCGTGGGACTCTCAGTTCGACTTCGGTGCCCTGGCCGGGTACCGAAATCAGCTCGGCCGTGCCCCCGATGTCCCGGAGCCGCCCGCGGATCGACAGGGCGACGCCGAGGCGGCCCTCGCCCTCCGCCTGGGCGAGCCTGCCCTCCGGGATGCCCGGACCGTCGTCCCGGACCGTCACGATCACCTCGTCGGGCCAGTCCTCGACCAGGATCCAGGCCTGCGCCTCGTCGCCGGCGTGTCTGCGGACATTGTCCAGTGCGGCACTGACAGCGGCCGCCAGCTCCCCGGCCACGGCGGGCGGCAGCGGGACCGGGGCACCCGGATCCGAGAGGGTCACCCGGCAGCCCGTGTGGGGCGAGAGCAGGGTCCGCAGATCGCAGGGGCCCGCCGCGACGTCCTCGACCGGGCGCACCAGCGCGCCCTGCGCGGGGTCGTCGGACGCGCGGGACACGGGGATCAGGCCGCCGGCCACCAGGGTGCGCAGGGCGATCTCCTGCTCGCCCGCCATCCGGCCGAGCTCGGCCGCCTCGCCGCCGAGCGCGTTGCCGCGCCGCTGCACCATGGCGAGCACCTGGAGGACGCTGTCGTGGATGTCGCGCGCGAGGCGTTCCCGCTCGCGGGTCGCCGCCTCGATCTCCAGGGCGCGGGCCAGGGTGCGCTCGGACGCGCGGGCCACCTCGACCACGTAGCCGATGGCGACGGAGGCGATGCAGACCAGCAGGACGTTGTGGATCGTGTCCTTGGTGGGGGTGCCGCGCTGCACCACGTTGGCGACCGCCACCAGCGAGGAGGCCAGGGCGGCCCAGCGCCAGCCGCCCTTGACGGCGAAGGCGAGCACGGCGCCGGCGGTCCATATCGAGGGCAGCGTCGGCCCGCCCACGCGCGCGGGGTCGGCCACGGGGGTGAGCAGGATGCCGGTGAGCGCGAGGGTGATGTCGGCGGTCAGGAAGCGCTTGGTGCAGCTCGCCGCGCCCGCGACCCGAGGCAGTGTGGCGAGCGTCCAGACGGCCAGCACCGCGAGGAACGCGTAGCCGACCCAGGGGCGCCCGTATGTGTCGCGCGCGTGCAGGAAGATCCCGGTCGCGTAGAGCATGGTGAGGGCGCGGTAGCCGGTGAGCGCGCGCCACAGCGGCTGCTCGACCGACATCCGGATGACACGCTCGCGCCTGGCCATGCCCCACCCCCCAGACGCCGCTAGGCGCGGTCGGGATCCTCCGTCCGGGCCGGGTCCGTCCGCTGCGCCTGCTGCTCCTGCTGCGCCTTCTGCTCCTTCTGGGGCTTCGCGGCCTTGTCCCGCTCCGCCTGCCGCTTGGCCGCCTCCGCGAGCTGGCGCTTGGCCGCGGTCGCGTAGATGTCGACGTACTCCTGGCCGGACAGCTTCATGATCTCGTACATGACCTCGTCGGTCACCGAGCGCAGGATGAAACGGTCGTTCTCCAGGCCGTGGTAGCGGCTGAAGTCCAGCGGCTCGCCGATCCTGATCCCCGGCCGCATCAGCTTGGGCCTGATCGTGCCGGGCGGCTGGATCTTCTCGGTGTCGATCATCGCGACGGGGATGACCGGCGCTCCGGTGGCGAGCGCCACCCGAGCCAGCCCGCCGGGCTTGCCGCGGTAGAGGCGGCCGTCGGGGGAACGGGTGCCCTCCGGGTAGATCCCGAACAGCTCGCCGCGCTCCAGGACCTCGATACCGCTCTTGATCGCGGCCTCGCCCGCGCCGCGCGCCCCGGAGCGGTCCACCGGGAGCTGTCCGACGCCCTTGAAGAAGGCGGCCGTCAGCTTGCCCTTCACACCGGGCGTGGTGAAGTACTCGGCCTTGGCGATGAAGGTCACCTTGCGGTGCAGCACGGCCGGGAGGAAGAAGGAGTCGGAGAACGACAGGTGGTTGCTCGCGAGGATCGCCGGCCCCTCGGCGGGAATGTTCTCCAGGCCCTCCACCCAGGGCCTGAACACCGTCTTCAGGGACCCGCCGACGGTGAGCTTCATGACGCCGTAGATCAACGCTCGTGCCTTTCTGTTCCGTGCCACGACCTTAACCCGTGCCGGAGGGGAGGCGACGGCCCTGGTCGGTGTCAGTCCGGTCGCGTACCGTTAACACATCCCTCGCGTCACAGCCTCACGAACAGGAGACCGAACGTGCCGGTCCTCGCTGGAGCCGAGCCGTACCGCCACGAGGGCGGGGAGGTCGGCGTTCTCCTCTGCCACGGCTTCACCGGCTCTCCGCAGTCCCTGCGCCCGTGGGCGGAGTACCTCGCCGACCGTGGCCTGGCCGTGTCCCTCCCCCTGCTGCCGGGGCACGGCACGCGCTGGCAGGACATGCAGCTCACCGGCTGGCAGGACTGGTACGCGGAGGTGGACCGAGAGCTGCGGGCCCTGACCGAGCGCTGCTCCGAGGTGTTCGTCTTCGGCCTGTCCATGGGCGGGGCGCTGGCCCTGCGGCTGGCGGCCAAGCACGGCGCGGCGGTCCGCGGCCTGGTCCTGGTGAATCCAGGCAACAAGGTGCACGGCCTGGCCGCGCACGCGCTGCCCGTCGCCCGGCACTTCGTACGGACGACGAAGGGGATCGCCAGCGACATCGCCAAGGAGGGCGCCGAAGAGGTCGGCTACGACCGGGTGCCGCTGCACGCCGCGCACTCGCTGCGGAAGTTCTTCCAGCTGGTCGACGCGGAGCTGCCGCAGGTCACGCAGCCGATGGTGCTGCTGCACAGCCCGCAGGACCATGTGGTGCCGCCAGCCGACTCCGCGCGCGTCCTCAGCCGCGTGTCCTCCACCGACGTCACCGAGATCCTGCTGGAACAGAGCTACCACGTGGCGACGTTGGACCACGACGCGGACCGGATCTTCGAGGAGAGCTACGTGTTCCTCGAGCGGCTCGCGCCCAGTGTCGGCAAGGAAGGGACGTCTACCGGTGGCTGAGCACGACCAGGACCGTGACAACGACAACGGCAGACCGCTGGACGAGGACGCGGCCTGGGCCTCCATCGTGGCGGGGTACGGCGAGGAGCCGCCGGACCCGCCGGGCGCCAAGCCCTTCAAGTCGGTCGAGGAGATGGCGGGGCTCACCTCCGACACCAACGACGTGCCGCCGGAGCCCCCGGCCGCCCAGGATTCCGGCCCGGACTCCGGCCCCGACGGGGACCGGCCGCTCGGCAGCTCGGTGACCTTCGCGCCCGGAGTCGGGCCGCGCGACTACGCGCTGCCCGAGACCACCGAACCGGCGAAGAAGGGCGGCGACGACCTCGACCCGGACGACGAGGGCCATTTCGTCCCGCCGGAGCCGCCGCCGCTGCCGGAGGCGGACCCCACCGCCAAGGGCGCCTGGCTCGCGGTGATCGGCGGCCCGGTGCTGATGCTGCTCGCCGTGCTGCTCGGCTGGGAGATGACCTGGTGGCTGACGACGCTCGGCGTCGGCGGCTTCATCGGCGGCTTCGCCACCCTGGTCTACCGGATGAACGGGGACGACGACGAGCACGACGACCCCGGCCGCGGCGCGGTCGTCTGACCGCACCACGGCCGGCCCGGCGGGCGTCCCCTGGGCGCAGGGGCCCATGCGGCACACCTCCTGGGTGCGGGGGGGCAGGCGGGCGTTGTCGGCCTCCCCCGTATCGCGGTCGCGCGCGGCAGGCCTCTCAGGGCGTGGGAGTGGCGGGCAGGCGGAGTGCGGCTAGTACGGGCAGGTGGTCGGTGGCCGCCCGCAGGTCGGCGTCGGTGACACCGGACAGGCCCGACGGCACACCGCAGCCCAGGACTTCGACGCCCCGCGTGGCGAAGACCGCGTCGATGCGCTGGTGCGGATCGACGGGTGTAGAGGTGTGCTCGCCGCCCCACGGCCGCACCGCCCAGCAGTCCTGGAGCTCGCCCGCCAGCCGCCGGAACGTCCGCCCGCCGGGCCGCTCGTTCAGATCGCCGCCCGCGATCGCCTGCGGAGCCCCGAGCGCCGCGAGCCGGTCGAGCAGCATCCCGCCCTGCGCGTACCGCTCGTCCTTCCGCAGCGAGAGATGGCAGCTCAGCACGCCGACCCGAGCGCGTCCGAAGCGGACCACCGCCGTCGCGAAACCGCGCCGGTGCAGCCCCGGCGTAAGCGGCAGCAGCACGTCCTCGGTGCGCTCCACCGTGGCCCTCAGCGAGCACAGCAGAGCCGGGCCCGCGGCGGTGGCACCGCCCGAGAGCACCACCAGATCCGACGCGGCCGCGAGCCGGGCCAGGTACTTGCGCCAGCGGAAGAACCGCGGCGCCTCCTGCACCAGCACCAGATCGGGGGCACAGGCGCCGATCACCCGCGCGAGCGCGGCGGTGTCGTCGCGCATCGAGCGGATGTTGTAGCTGAGCACCCGCACCACCGCCGAACCGTCGGCGTCCGTGCGGGAGTTGGGCAGCGGGCTCGGCTCGTCCATGCGGATCAAGATACGGCAGCGCCCGCCGCGTTCCCTGGGGACGCGGCGGGCGCTGCCGTACAAGATCACGCTGAAGTGACGACGACCTCGGCCGTCAATTGAGCACCCCGGCGGCGCCCAGCCACCTCCGCGAGAGCGGCGCCGGTTTAGGCGCAAAAGGGGGGATCAGCCCTGGCGGGCCAGGTCCGCCGCGCCGACCAGACCGGCCTTGTTGCCGAGCCGGGCCGCGAGCACCTGGGCGTGCGGCCGCCACTGGGCGCCGATCAGCCAGCGCTTGAAGGACTTGCGGATCGGGTCCAGGACCAGGTCGCCCTCGTCCGAGACGCCGCCGCCGACGATGAACGCGGACGGGTCGAACAGCGAGGCCAGGTCGGCCAGGCCCGCGCCCGCCCAACGGGCCAGCTCCCGGAAGGAGTCGACGGCCACCGGGTCACCCTGCCGGGCGGCCTGCGAGATGTGCTTGCCCTGGATCCCGGCGGGCGTGCCGTCCCCCAGCGCGAGCAGCACCCCGGCGTTCTCGGGCGTCGCCTTGGCACGCTGCCTGGCGTAGCGGACCAGGGCGCGCCCCGACGCGTACTGCTCCCAGCAGCCCTGGCTGCCGCAGCCGCACAGCAGCCCGTCCGGCACGACCCTGATGTGCCCGAACTCGGCGGCCACGCCGAAGCGTCCGCGGCGCAGCTTGTTGCCGATGATGATGCCGCCGCCGAGACCCGTGCCGAGAGTGATGCAGATGACGTCGTCGTGGCCCTGCCCCGCGCCGAACTTGTACTCACCCCAGGCGGCGGCGTTGGCGTCGTTCTCGACGACGACCGGCAGCCCGACCCGCTGCTCGACCTTGTCCTTCAGCGGCTCGTGCCGCCAGTCGATGTTCGGCGCGAAGAGCACGGTGGCACGCTTGTCGTCGACGTACCCGGCCGCGCCGATGCCGACGGCCTCGACGTCCTGTCCCTGACCGGCCCCCGCGACGGCCGCGCAGATCGCGTCCACGATGCCTTCGGCGGTCGGCGGGGTGGGCACCGTGTGTGTCTCGAGGATGGCGCCCTCTTCGTCGACCACTCCGGCCGCGATCTTCGTACCGCCGATGTCGACGCCGATGGTGAGTCCCATGAGTCCCTCAGTTATAGGTCCAGCCCCGCTGGTGCCCACCGTACCCGAGGCGGCCTGGGGCCCTCGCCGGTGTCCAGGCCACGCACCAGCCGCACGCTGGCCATGCCCTAGCCACGCGCTGGCCGTGTCCTAGTCACGCGCTGGCCGGCCGCGAGCCGCGTACGGACTCAGTCCAGGTCGATGTGCTCCCCGTCGCCGGGGCCCTCGTCCCGCGGGTCCGACCAGCGTCGCTCGTGGCCCTCGACGACCGAGCGGTAGGCGGCGAGCAGTTCGGACCCGGCCGCCGCGAGGTGGTCGAAGACCTCGGGGTTGCGCTGGATGACCGGTTCCACGGCGGACCTGGCCTGGTTGATCAGCTCGTTGACCGCGCCCTGGGCGGCCATCCCGGCCATCGGGGTCTGCAGCGAGCTGACCTTGTCCACGACGGTGTCGAAGAGTTTGCGCAGCTCATCGGCGGCGGATCCGGGAGGCGTGCCGTACTGGGCACGCTGGCGGGCCTGTTCGGCGGCGAGGTCCTCGGCGCAGGCCTGGGCCCAGGCGTCGGCGTCGAACGGCTTGGCGTCCTCGACCGGCTTGGCGTCCTCGACCAGTTCGGCCTCGTCGACCGGCTCGGCGACCGGCTCGGCGGGTTCGGCCGCGTCACCGGGATCGGGCACGGGGCGCTCGGTGTCGCTCATGGCGGGCTCCTGCGGCGAGTCTCCAATACGTACTGTCGACGTTACCCGAACGGCGGTAGCCCGTTCACGGCGTCCGCTCACCGGCCGCGCGGCCACAGCTCGGGGTCCGGTACGAAGCGTATGGCGAGTTCGCCGTCGCGCAGCCCGGCACCGGCCACACCACACCGGCGCAGTGCGGACGGCAGCGCGACGACGCGGCGGAACGGGCCCGCCGTGACGACCAGTTCGTCGCCGCGGCGGATCAGGTCGAGTTCTTCGCGTACGGCGCCGGGGAGCGGGATGCGCCACACCAGGACCCCGTCGTCGGCGAGCCGGTCGTCGACGGGCCAGCCGGGCCGTGGCACGGACTCCGGGCCGGTGCGGACAGCGCGGACAGCGGGGACGCCGAGTGCCGTGAGGTCGTCGACGCCGCGCGGGTCACGCCCGAGGTGCGGCACCTCATGGACCACGAGCGCCTCGGGTGACTCGGGCGCCTTGGGTGACTCGGGCGCCTTGGGTGACTCGGGTGCCTCATCCGCCTCGTACGGTGTGGACGTCGCCGCACCGGATCCGCGCCACTCCGCCAGCGCCTTGTGCTGCTGGGCGATCAGCGTCGCCAGCCACGGGTCGGCGGACGTCGCGGGCAGGACCCTGTTCGCCAGGAGGGCCTCGGTGCGCAGTCCGTGCAGGGCGAGCCCGGTGCTCGCGGTACGGACCGCGTCGACGCCCGCGGGACCCGGCTCGGCGACCAGGCGTACGGCGGTGGTGTCGGCCTCGATCACGGCCTGGACGGCGGCGAGGTGCGCGTCGGCCCGGACCGCGGCGTCGTACAGCCACTGTGCGGGCATCGGGACCCCGGCGAGCTGGGCGAGCACCGGCCGCAGCGCGCGGGCGGCCTGCCGCTCGGGCGGGAGCAGTCGGCGCAGACAGCGGCGCAGCTGCGCCGGGAGCGCGAGCAGGGCCAGCGCCTGCGGTGTCGGCGGCAGGTCCACGACCAGCAGGTCGGGCCGGTCGTCGGCGGTGGCGGCCGCGTGCAGGGCCGCCAGGAGGGCGAGCTGGTCGGCGCCGGGGAGTTCGGTGAGCTCGTCGGCGTCCAGGCGCTGGGCGCCGAGCAGGTCGAGGGCGCTGGCCGCCCGGTCCTGTAGTGCGATGAGCTGGTCTCGGGAGTCCGCGGCCGGGTCGACCCGGACCGCGGTGAGGCCCGGCGACACGGTCACGGGCTCCGGCCCGGTGGGCACGCCCAGGGCCGCGCCCAGGGTGTCGTCACGGTCCGCGGTCAGGACGCGTGTGCGGCGGCCCCGCCGGGCGGCGGCGAGTGCGGTGGCCGCGGCGGCCGTGGTGCGGCCACCGCCGCCGGGTCCGGCGACCAGGAGGGTGCGCATGGGGGTGCACAGTACAGGTCAGGGCGTCGGCCCCGGCATGAGCCCCCGCACCGGCCCCCGCACCGGCCCCGGCCCCGGCACAGGGTCCGCTCAGTCGGTCACTTCGACTCGACGCGCTTCTTGAGCCCGGCCAGCGCCCGGTCCGTGATGACCTTCTCGGCCTTGCGCTTGATCATGCCGAGCATGGGGATCTTGACGTCCACGGTCAGCGTGTAGGTGACCTCGGTGCCCTTGTCCGTCGCGGTCAGCCGGTAGGTGCCGTCCAGGGAGCGCAGCATCTGGGACTTGACCAGGGTCCAGCTGACCTCGTGGTCGCCGGTCCAGGTGTAGGCCAGCGTCTGGTCGTCCTTGATCGCACCCGCGTCCATGACGAGGCGGACCCGCTCGGCGCGGCCCTCGGGTCCGGTGGCCAGCACCTCGGCCTCCTTGACCTCGCCGGTCCAGTCCGGGTAGCGCGCGAAGTCGGCGATGACTCCCATGACGTCGGCCGGCGGCGCCTCGATCGTGATGCTCGAGCTGGTGTGTTCCGCCATCGCCGTGGCTCCTCCTGCGGTCAGGTCGCGGTGCCCTCGCGGTCGGGATGACCACGGGATCGGGGTGACCACGGGATCGGGGGTGACCTCATGGTCGGGTCGACCCCGTGAAGGCTACCGCGCACCGACTACCACTGAAGGGACCAGGGCCTGCCGGTACCGGCGAAGTGGCCGACGTTCACACACTCCGTGGCGCCGATCCGCATCCGCGGCACCAGCGGCTGGTGGACATGGCCGAACAGCGCGTACCGGGGCCGGGTGCGCCGGATCGCGTCGAGCAGGGCCCGGCTGCCGCGCTCGAAGCGGCGCGCGACGGTGTCGTACACCAGCTCGGGGACTTCGGGCGGGATGTGCGAGCAGAGCACGTCGACCGCGCCGAGCGCCTCGACCTTGGCGGCGTACTCCTCGTCGCTGATCTCGTACGGCGTGCGCATGGGGGTGCGCAGTCCGCCGCCGACGAAGCCGAAGACCAGCCCGCCGATCTCGACGCGCTCACCGTCCAGGACGGTGGTGCCCTCACCCGCGTATTCCGGCCAGAGCCGCGGGATGTCGACGTTCCCGTAGGTGGCGTAGGTCGGTGTGGGGAAGGCGGCGAAGAGTTCGGCGTACTGCTTGCGGACCGCCTTCTCGATCGCGGCGTCGCGGTCGGTGTCGATCCCGGCCCACAGCCGGGCGCCGAAGGCGCGTGCCTCGTCGAAGCGTCGCGCGGTCCGCAGTTCCACCAGCCGCCGGGCGTTCTCGGCGCCGAAGAGGTCGGGGAAGATGCCGCGCGAGTAGTCCGTGTAGTCCAGGAAAAGCACCAGGTCACCCAGGCAGATCAGGGCGTCGGCGCCGTCCGCGGCCCGTGCGAGGTCCCCGCTGTTGCCGTGTACGTCACTGATGACGTTGACCCGGTTGACCCGTCTGACCCGTCCGTCTCGCATAGCGAGCACCCTAGAACGCGCCGCCGTACGCCGGTAGGGGCCGCCGGACCTGCGGTTACTTGGGAGTCACCCAGCGCGTCGATTACTGTGCGGCACGGGGCGTCGTGCCGTGTGACGCAGGGAACATCTGCCCTGACCCCCCTATCGGAGAACACATACCGATGGGTAACGTCCTGGCAGTCCAGTCGTGCTCACCCCTTTTCAGCCACCGAGCACCTGCCCGATCTTGGACCGCACCGTCGCATCGCACAACGTCGTGGCGTCGGCGCCCTATGAGGAGCAGCAGTCTTGCGCGAGTTCAGCCTTCCGGCCCTGTACGAGGTCCCCGCGGACGGCAATCTGACCGATATCGTCCGGCGCAACGCCGCGCAGCACCCGGACGTGGCCGTCATCGGCCGCAAGGTGGACGGCGGCTGGCAGGACGTCTCCGCGACGGACTTCCTCGCCGAGGTGACCGCCACGGCCAAGGGGCTGATCGCCTCCGGTGTCCAGCCGGGCGACCGGGTCGCCCTGATGTCCCGCACCCGCTACGAGTGGACGCTGCTGGACTTCGCGATCTGGAGCGCGGGCGCGGTCACCGTCCCGGTGTACGAGACCAGCTCGCCCGAGCAGATCCAGTGGATCCTCAGCGACTCGGGCGCCGTCGCCTGCGTGGTGGAGCTGGACGCCCACGCGGCCGCCGTCGACTCGGTGCGCGACCGGCTGCCCGAGCTGACGCACGTCTGGCGGATCGAGCCGTCCGACGGCGGCGCGGTCGGCGCCGTCGAAGAGCTGAGGCAGACCGGGGCGACGGTCAAGGACGCCACGGTCGACGAGCGCAGCGCCGTCGCGAGCGCCGACGACCCGGCCACCATCGTCTACACCTCGGGCACCACCGGCCGCCCCAAGGGCTGTGTGCTGTCCCACCGCAGCTTCCTCGCGGAGTGCGGCAACATCGTCGAGCGGCTGGGACCGCTGTTCCGTACCGGCGAGTGCTCGGTCCTGCTCTTCCTGCCGCTGGCGCATGTCTTCGGCCGGATGGTGCAGATCGCTCCGCTGATGGCGCCGATCAAACTCGGCCACGCACCGGACATCAAGAACCTCACCGACGAGCTGGCCGGTTACCGGCCGACGCTGATCCTCGGCGTGCCGCGCGTCTTCGAGAAGGTCTACAACGGCGCGCGCGCCAAGGCCCAGGCGGACGGCAAGGGCAAGATCTTCGACAAGGCCGCGGACACGGCGATCACGTACAGCCGGGCGCTGGACGCGCCGTCCGGCCCGTCGTTCGGCCTGAAGCTCAAGCACAAGGTGTTCGACAAGCTGGTCTACAGCAAGCTGCGGGCGGTGCTCGGCGGGCGCTGTGAGGCCGCCATCTCCGGCGGCGCGCCGCTCGGCGAGCGGCTCGGGCACTTCTTCCGCGGGATCGGCTTCACGGTCCTGGAGGGCTACGGTCTGACCGAGTCCTGCGCGGCCACCGCCTTCAACCCGTGGGACCGGCAGAAGATCGGCACGGTCGGGCAGCCGCTGCCGGGCTCGGTGGTGCGGATCGCCGACGACGGCGAGGTGCTGCTGCACGGCGACCACCTGTTCACGGGCTACTGGAACAACGAGGCCGCGACCGAGGAGGCCCTCACCGACGGCTGGTTCCACACCGGCGACATCGGCGCCCTCGACGAGGACGGCTACCTCGCGATCACCGGCCGCAAGAAGGAGCTGCTGGTCACGGCGGGCGGCAAGAACGTGGCGCCCGCGGTCATCGAGGACCGCATCCGGGCGCACGCGCTGGTCGCCGAGTGCATGGTGGTCGGCGACGGGCGGCCCTTCGTGGGCGCGCTGGTCACGCTGGACGAGGAGTTCCTGGCCCGGTGGTCCAAGGAGCACGGCAAGTCCGGTACGGCGGCCGACCTGCGCGACGACGCGGAGCTGCTCGCCGAGGTGCAGCGGGCGATCGACGACGGCAACGCCGCGGTGTCCAAGGCGGAGTCGGTACGGAAGTTCCGGGTGCTGCCCGCGCAGTTCACGGAGGAGTCCGGGCATCTGACGCCGTCGCTGAAGCTCAAGCGGAACGTGGTCGCGAAGGACTACGCGGAGGAGATCGAGGCGCTGTACCGGAAGTAGCGCCCCGAAGGTCAGAGGCGGAGGTCACAGGAGTTCCCTCAGGCGCTCCGCCAGCAGGTCCCAGCGCCACCGCTCCTCGACCCACGCGCGGCCCCGCTCCCCCATCCGCTCGCGCAGCTCCGGGTCCGTGAGCAGCGTCACGATCCGGTCGGCCGCGTCGGCGGGGCTGCCGCCGCGCGCCACCCAGCCGGTCTCGCCTTCGAGCACCGCGTCCGGAGCGCCGCCCGAGTCGCCCCCGACCACGGGCAGCCCCGTGGCGGACGCCTCCAGGTAGACGATGCCGAGCCCCTCGACGTCGAGCCCGCCCCGGCGGGTGCGGCACGGCATCGCGAAGACGTCGCCCGCGCCGTAGTGCGCGGGCAACTCCTCCCAGGGCACCGCCCCGGTGAAGCGCACCGCGTCGGCGGCCCGGTGGGGCAGGGTCTCGGCGGCCAGTCGGCGCAGGTCCTTCTCGTACGGGCCGCCGCCGACGATCAGCAGGACCGCGTCCGGCACCCTCGCGAGGATCCGCGGCATCGCCTGGATCAGCGTGTCCTGCCCCTTGCGCGGCACCAGCCGGGACACGCAGACCACCACGGGCCGGTCGCTCAGCCCGAGCCGGGCCCGGATCTCGACGCCGCCCGAGTCGGGGTGGAAGGTCTTCTCGTCCACGCCCGGCGGGAGCTGCACCATGCGCGCGGCGGCGTCGGGGGTCAGCGCGGCGGCGATCCGGGCGCGGGTGTACTCGCCGAGGTAGGTGAGCGTGTCCGTCGACTCGCCGATCCGGCGCAGCAGTCGTCGCGCGGCGGGCAGCTGGGCCCAGGCCGCCTCGTGCCCGTGTGTGGTGGCGACCAGCCGCCGGGCGCCCGCCTCGCGCAGCGCGGGCGCCATCAGGCCGAGCGGCGCGGCGGCGCCGAACCACACGGACTGGCAGCCGTGCTCGCGCAGCAGCCGGGTCGCGGTGCGGGTGACGCGCGGGGTGGGCAGCAGCATCGTCGTACGGTCGCGTACGACGGTGAAGGGCTGCTCGGCGTCGAAGGCGGCGGTGGCCTCCGCGCCCTCGCGGCCGCGCTTCCAGGTGGAGGCGTAGACGACGAGCCGCTCGGGGTCCAGGCGCAGCGCCATGTTGTGCAGGAACGCCTGGATGCCGCCGGGGCGGGGCGGGAAGTCGTTGGTCACGATCAGGGTCTTGTGCATCGCCGCCGACAGTACCGAACGTCCGCCGGTGCCGGACGCCCGCGCCGTACGCTCGGGAGCCGGGACGTGCCCGGCATGATGGGTCTGGGTGCGGGCGGCGGCGTGAAGGGACCGGGCGAGGTGGTCGACGAGGTGGTCATGGCGGGTGCGAGGCGGAGTCCCGGACCGGTGGCGGGACGGGTGCCGGGGCCCGTACGGGCGGTTCCGTGGGCGGTCTGGCCCGTGGCGGCCTGGGCCGGGACCAGGGCCCTGCTCCTGCTGTGGGTCCTCAAGGTGTTCACGGTCCCCGGCCCCGATGTGACCAGCGACGTGTCCGTGATCTATCACCAGTGGTTCGAGATCCTGCGCACCGGGTCCTTCCCGCAGGACGACGTCGCCTGGCAGTACCCCCCGGCCGCCGCGCTGGCCGTCCTGTCCCCGGCGGTGCTCCCGTTCCTGGAGTACACCACCGCGTTCTTCGTGCTGGTCTGCCTGTGCGACGCCGTGGTGCTGGGGCTGCTGCTGTACGCGGGCGGGCGGCCCGGCAGGCGGCGGGCGGGCGTCTGGGTCTGGGTGGCCGGGGTGCCGCTGCTCGGCCCCACCGGCTATGCCCGGTACGACCTGATGGTGACGGCGGTGGCGGTGGCCGCGCTGCTCGCGGCCGCCCGGCGGCCGCGAGTGCTCGGCGCGCTGGCCGGGTTCGGGGCGCTGCTGAAGGTGTGGCCGGTGCTGCTGCTGGTCGGCACGGCGCGCGGCCGCGCCACCCGGCGGGCGTGGGCCGCGGCGGCCGGTACGGCGGGCGCGCTGCTGCTGGCCTTCGCCGCGGCGATGCCCGGCTCGCTGGCGTTCCTGGACTTCCAGCGCGACCGGGGCACCGAGGTGGAGTCGCTGGGCGCGCTGGTCTTCCATATCGCCCGGCAGTACGGCTGGCAGGGCGAGGTGCGGCTGCACTACGGCTCGATGGAGTTCCTCGGCCCGTACGTCCCGCTGGTCAGCGCCGTCGCGCAGGGTCTGTCCGCCCTGGCCTTCGGCTGGCTGCTGCTGTGGCGTCTGCGGGCCCGCTCCTGGGTTCCGAGCACCGTGTGCGACGCGGCGTTCGCGGCGGTGCTGCTGTTCACCGTGACCAGCCGGGTGATCAGCCCGCAGTATCTGCTCTGGCTGGTCGGGCTCGCGGCGGTGTGTCTGACGTTCCGCTCCAGCCGGATGGCGCTGCCCGCCGCCCTGACGCTGGTCGCGACCGCGCTGACGTTCTGGGAGTTCCCGGTCTGGTTCGCGCATGTGGTGTCCAGCGACGGGCCCGGCGTGCTGCTGCTGACCGCCCGCAACGGCCTGCTGGTCGCCGCGACGTTGCTCGCCTGCCGCCGCCTGTGGCGACAGACCGTGACCCCCGACGCACGCCCCGCCGAGCACACCGGACGGGCGCCGCGCGCGCTGCTGCTGCCCCGGCGGTGAGGCCGTCGCGGCCGCGCCTCCCGCGCCCGGTCAGCGCCAACCGGTCAGCGCCGGTCAGCGCCAGCCCTCGACGCCAGCCGCCCGGCCCGCCAGCCGGTCAGCGCAGTCGGTCCCGGAGATAGGCGCGCCAGTCCGCGGTGAAGGCCTGCGGTGTCGTGTCGAGTACCTCCCGCAGCGCGCTGTCGACCGCTCCGGCCCGGCGTCGGTGGCCGCCGACCTCCCGGTAGAACGCGAGCAGCCGTTCCTCGCCCCAGCGTTCGGCGATCATCCGGCAGGCCAGCCAGCCGCCCTCGTACGCCTGGGCGAGGCGCGCGGAGTCCTCGGCGAAGCCGAAGTCCTCGTCGTCGGGCAGCGCGTCCGGGACCTCGCCGCGCTGGACCGCGCGGGCGAGTTCGGGGGCGATCCGCCGCTCGCCGCGCTCCGAGCCGCGGTAGGCCACCCAGTCGGCGAAGCCCTCCGAGAGCCACAGCGGGGTCGCGGCCGAGGTGTGGGCACGGGTCGCGACATGCGTCGCCTCGTGGGTGAGGACGACCTGCTTTCCCAGGTCGCCCAGGACCTCGTACGCCTCCGGGTTGACGATGATCCGGTCGGCAGGCGTCTTCCGCGCGCCGCCGACGTCGCCCGTGGTGACCGCGGCGATCCCCTGGTACCCCGCGGCGTCGGCGCCGAGCAGCCCCGCCATCGCGTCCAGCGAGCCGGGCACCAGGACCAGGACCCGCCCCGGCCAGGCGTCCCCCCAGGCGGCTCGCACCTCGGGCACCGCGCGGTCGGCGAGGTCCGCGTAACGGCGCAGCCGGGACCGGGACGGACCGGCCCCGAGCACCAGGCTCCGCTCGCCGCGTACGGCCGTGACCGGGCCCCGCTCCCACAGCTGCTCGGTCTCACCGTCGCGGCGGCGTTCGGCGGTGACGTACCAGCGCCCGTCGCGCTCGGCGAGGTCGAGCACGCGGGCGGTGACCAGCGGGGCGCGGTCGTGTCCCGCGACGCGGTAGCGCAGCTGTACGGCGGCGGTGGCCCGGTCGCCTGAGCGGTCGAGCCGGTCGAGCCGGTAGTCCCAGGAGCCGAGCGGCAGTTCGGCGAGGTTGCGGAACTCGCTGCCGCGCCGTGCGGCCGCCGGGGCGCCGGTGGCCAGATAGGCCGCCTCGTCACGGTCGAGTACCGCCGCCGCGCGCCGCTTGAGGAGCGCGTCGACGGCGGCGCGGGGCGCGGAGTCCGGGCGCGTGGGTCCATCGCCGTGGAAGGCGCCGAAGAGGAGCGCGGCCAGGCACAGCAGTGCCAGCCACGCTCTCGTACGCCTCCCGCCGCCGGACATACCCGCGATCGTACGAGTCCGAGGCCGGGAAGGGACCTGGGCTGGGTGGGAGCCGGGCCGGTGAGGAGCCTGGCCGGTGAGGAGCCTGGCCGGTGAGGAGCCTGGCCGGTGGGGAGCCTGGGTGCTCAGACGCGGGTCACGGAGTTGATCGGCATCATGCCGACCGGGTCGTACCGCACCGCCGCGCCGGGGTACGGCGCGTGCACCACCTGTCCGCCGCCCACGTACATCCCGACATGGCTGGCGTCGCCGCGGTAGGTGACGAGGTCGCCGGGCCGTGCCTGGTCGACGGGCACCTGCCGCCCGGCGTGCCGCTGGGCCTGCGAGGTGCGCGGCAGCCCGACGCCCGCCTGTGCGTACGCCCACTGCGTCAGGCCCGAGCAGTCGAAGCCGCCCGGCCCGTTGGCGCCCCACACATAGGGCCGTCCGACGGCCTGGCGGACCGCCGACACGGCGCTCGCGGCGCGCCCGGACCCCGCCGCCGCCGGGGGCGGCGCGGGCGTCTCGTCGGGGCGTGCGGCGGAGCGCGAGGCCCGGTCGTGCTCGGCGCGCTCGCGGGCGTTCAGCGAGTTCAGCAGCCGCCGGGCCTTGGCCAGTCTGCGCTCGACGGCGCGCTTGTGGCGGGTCACCTCGGTGCGGGACTTCTCCAGCTCGGCGAGTGCGCGGGAGGCCTCGGCGCGCTGCCGGGCCAGCTCGCGCTGCGCGCCGCGCAGCGCGGCGATCTCGCCGACCTGCCGGGCGCTGATCCGGTCGAGCGTGGTGGCCTTGTCGAGGTAGCCGTCCGGGTCGTCGGAGAGCACCAGGGCCAGCGTGGGGTCGATGCCGCCGGAGCGGTACTGGGCTCCGGCCAGGGTGCCCAGCGCGCCGCGCATGGTGTTGATGCGCTCCTGCCCGCGGGCGACGCTGTCCCTGACCCTGGCGACCTGGCGGCGCAGGGTGTCGGCGCGTGCGTCGGCCTTGTTGTACGCCTCGGTCGCCCGCTCGGCGTCCGCGTACAGCCTGTCCACCTCGGCCTTGGTGTCGCGCGTGGTGTCGTGCGGCTCCGCCCCCGCCGGGGTGGCGGCGAGCGCCGCCGCGGCGACGGCGGACAGCGCGGTGACCCGGACCGCGGCGCGGTCGATACCGGCGGCGCCGGTGAGACCGGCAAGGCCGGACTGCGAAGGACGGCGATGGGACGCCACGGGCAGCCGCTCCCTTCCGCTGACAGGTCCCCCGGCGATTCGGGGGAATCAGCGGCAGACAGTAGCGGCCCGGTCACCCGGCGACCAAGGACCCGGCCGGGCACACAATCCGACGCCCCGCCGTCGACGCAGGTCGACGGCGGGGCGTGGGGTCAGCACACGATCGGGGAATTCGCCCGTTCGGAGTGCGCGCCGCGGCGGCTCAGACGCGCACGCCGAACATGTACGGCATGTTGTTGATCGACTCGTAGCGCACCACGGTGCCCGGCTTGGGGGCGTGCAGGACCTGGCCGTTGCCCGCGTAGAAGCCGACGTGATGCAGGTCGTTGTAGAAGAACACCAGATCGCCGACCCTGAGGTCGCTCTGCGAGCTGATCCGGGTGCCGATCCGCGCCTGGTCCTGCGAGATCCTGGGTATCTTGACCCCGGCCTGCGCGAACGACCAGGACGTGAGCCCCGAGCAGTCGAAGGAACTGGGGCCGTTGGCACCGTAGATGTACGGCGAACCGAGCTTGCTCTGGGCCGCGGCGTACGCGGACGAGGCGCGGCCGCTGCCGGTGGCCGTGCTTCCGGAGCTGTCGCTCGCGGAGCCGTTGCTCGCGGTCGAGCCGCCCTGGTCGGACTTGGTCTCGGTCTGCTGCTGCGCGCGCAGCGCCTTCCGCTCGGCGGCGCGGCTGGCCCGCTGCTCCTCTTCCCTGAGCTTCTGGCGCTCCTGGGCGGTCAGGGTGTTCAGGAGCCGCTGCGCCTCGGCGAGCTTGCCCTGGACTTCCTTCTTCTTCTTGCCGAGCACCTTGCGGGTGTCGGCGAGGTCGGTCAGCTTGCCGGAGGCCTCCGCGCGCTGCTGGGCGAGGGTGCGCTGCTTGGCCTGGATCTTCTTCAGCGAGTCGGCCTGCTTGCCGCTCAACTGCTGGAGCGCGGAGGCCTTGTCGAGGTAGTCGTCCGGGTCGGCGGACAGGAACAGCTGTACGGAGGGGTCGATGCCGCCCGAGCGGTACTGGGCCGTGGCCAGCGAACCGAGGCCGTCCCGCAGGTCGTTGAGCTCGCCCTGACCGCGGGCGACCTTGTCCTGGAGGCCCTCGATCTGCTTTTCGAGCTTCTCCTGCTTCTCCTTGGCCCCGTTGTACTTCTCGGTGGCGTGCTCCGCCTGCTCGTAGAGCTTGTCGACCTTTTCCTTGACGTCCTTCTTGGTCGGCTTCGGGTCCGCCTGCGCGGTCTGCGAGGTGAGCGCGACGGCAGCGGCGGCGGTCGCGGTCAGCACGGTGACGCGGCCTCGGCTCGGCTGCCTGGGTCGACGGTGGGACGCCACGAAGGCGGCTCCTTCTTCCTCCAGCCGCCTGCCGGCGTCCGGCGGGCGGGACCCTCACCGTCACCCCGTATGAGTGATCGACCGTGTGAAGGTTCGAGCCCAGACCCTAATGACCCCGATGTGATCAGTTCAAATCTTCACGAGAAAAAAACCACTCACCGCGGAGACTTTTTGCGCGCAACGCACATGCGGTGATGACCGATTGACGCTACGTCGTGCCACAGCCACCCCAATTCGGGCATCACGCCCAGGGGTTGCCCAACCCTGACCAACTCTGACCAACTCCGGCTAACTCCGGCTAACTCCGGGAAAGCCGCTTCAGGAGCACCGCGGACGCGACCGGCCGCGCCCCGGCCCTCGCGACGCCGTCGGCCACCTCGCGGTCGGTCGAGACCACCGTCACGGGCCGTCCCGGCGGCTCGGCGCGCACCAGCTGCCTGATCAGCTCGTCCGCCGTCACGCCCGGCTTGGAGAACAGCACCCGCACCCCGCGTGGCGGCGCGAGCAGCACCGGCGCGGCCAGTTCGGCGCCGTCGAAGACGCAGGTCACCTCGGCGCCGGTCTGGGCGGCCAGCGCGGAGAGGCTCCCGAGCAGGCGCAGCCGCTGCTTCTCCAGCGGCATCGTCGGGTAGCCGGTCTTGGTGACGTTGTAGCCGTCCACGACCAGATGGGCCTGAGGCAGTGTGAGCAGCTGGTCCAGGATGGCCGGGTCGCTCTCGGACAGGGCGCGGGCGGCGATGTCCTTGGGGGTCATCCGGCCGGGCTCGACGGCGTCCACGGTCTCGGCGGGACGCACCGAGACCGGCGGCAGGGCCAGCTCGCGGCGCAGGCCCTGGGCCGACTCCAGCATCGTGTCCAGGAGCAGCCGCACCCGCATGTCCTCGATGGAGCGGCCCTCGCGCACCGCCTTGCGGCTGGCCTCCAGCGCCGCCTCGGCCTCGCCGAGCCGCGCCTTGAGCCGTCGTGCCTCGCTGTCGGCCGCCGACAGCTGGGTCTGGCTCTCGGCCCGCAGGGACTCGGTCTCGGCGGCGGCCTTGCGCAGCGCCGCCTCGCCCCGCTTGACGTCGCTGAGCGCGCTGCGCAGCTTGCGCTGAAGCGATTCGGCTTCCTTCCGGGCCGACTCCAGGTCGGCGCGCAGCCGCTCGGTCTCGGTCCGGGCGCGCTCACGCGCCTCGTCGACCTCGCGGCGCAGCCGCTCCAGCTCCGCCCTGGTCTCATCGTCGGCTCGCTCGGCGTCGGCGCGCTGGGCCTCCTCGCCCGCCGCGGTCACCAGCTTCACCCAGCCCGCGGGGCGCAGCACATAGGCCGCGGCCGCCACGTCCAGCGGGTCGGCGGCCGGGGGCGGCGTGCCCGCCTCCAGGGCGCGGGCCAGTTCGGGCTGGGCCTCCTTGAGGCGTGCGGCGATGCGCTGCCGGAACAGCGGCTCGGCCTCCAGCGCGGCGGCCATCGCGTTCCCCGCGAACTTCAGCCGCCTGGACGGCGTGAACCGGGCGTACTGGCGGAGCTGGGCGGGCAGTTCGGCGACGGTCAGGCCGCCGAAGCCGTCCGAGACGATCGCGATGACCCGGCGGCGTACGCCCTCGGGAAGCGGGCGGTCGAGCACCTCGGCGGAGCCGTCGGCCGCACCGGCCGCGTCGGCACCGCTTGACGCCTCCACCATCCGTCACACCCCACTACCTGTGCGGGGCGGCTCCCTCAGGAGTCCGCGCCCGGCCTGTCCACGAGTTCCACCTGGTCCACCGCGTTGCACCAGCGGCAGCGCACCGACTCGATGGTCTCACTGACCACCTCGCGCTCCTCCACCGTCGGCTCGCCCGCCAGGTCGAGGTGGACGTACTCGACGGCCTTCGACGAGCGGGTCACGTCGAAACGCGTGAGATTGCCGCACAGGGTGCAGCGCCATCGGGTCTCGGCGGTCGGCAGGGGAACCGTCATGGTGGGCGAGGCCTTCCCTCAAGTGTCGGTCACGGGGTCCTGCAGGCAACCCTACGGCCTGACCGCGGGCCACGCGGACGGCAGCGGTACGGCGAGGCGGTCTGTACGGTTCGGTCCTGGTACGGCAGGATCTGTTCGTGATCGATAAGTCGGGGGCCTGGCGCGCGGTCCGGGGCACGGCCGCACGCCTGCCGGGCGGCCGCTCGGCCGTGGTGACGTACGGCGTGATCGTCCTGTGCTGTGCCGTCTTCGTGGTGTCACCGGCCTCCGGCCTCAGCCCCGCCTACGGCGTCGGCGATCAGCTGCTCGCCGCCCAGCGCGACTACTTCGCGCGCTGGGGGGTGGTCCCGGCGGAGCTGCTCGGCGGCTCGGCGCGGGCCGCGGTCACTCCTCTCACCGCGCTGTTCGTCCACGCCAGCTGGCTGCATCTGCTGGGCAACATGCTCTTTCTGTACGTCTTCGGCGTGATGGCCGAGGAACGCCTCGGCCATGTCCGCTTCGCGCTGTTCTACCTCGGCTGCGGATGTCTGGCCCTGGGGGCGTACGCGCTCGCCAACGCCGGCTCCGCACAGCCGCTGGTCGGCGCGTCCGGGGCGATCTCCGCGGTGCTCGGCGGGTTCCTGCGGATGTTCCCCAGGGCGCGGGTGACCAGCCTCTTCCCGTTCCTCTTCTTCGTACCGCTGCGCTTTCCCGCCTGGCTGGTGCTGCCCTTCTGGGCCGCCCTGCAGTGGCTGGCCGCGAGCCGGGACGCCGAGGGCCCTTCGGTGGCGTACCTGGCGCATCTGGTGGGGTTCGCGCTGGGCTTCGTCGCGGCCTGGGGGCTGAAGCCCCGGAGCGCTGGAGCCGGTGCGGCGGACACGCTCTAGAGTGAGGAACCCAGCGACGGCCACCGAGGGAGACAGCCAGCCGTGATCACCGCGATCGTGCTCATCAAGACCAGCGTGGACCGCATCCCCGAGATCGCGGAGTCGATCGCCGCGCTGGACAGCGTCAGCGAGGTCTTCTCCGTGACCGGCACCTACGACCTGATCGCCATGGTGCGCGTCACCTCGCACGACGACCTGGCCGACGTCATTCCGGGCAGCATCAGCAAGATCCCCGGCGTACAGGCCACGGACACCCATGTCGCGTTCCGTACGTACTCGCAGCACGACCTGGAGGCGGCGTTCGCCATCGGGCTCGACTCCTGACGCGACAGCCCGCCACCAGGTCTCAGGCCGCCGTGGTGTCGGGCACGCAGCGCCCGTCCTCGGTGCGGTAGCTCCACCGCGCGCCGTCCCGTACGAGCTCGCCGACGGCCCGGACGAACCGCTCCACATGCTCGTCCGGTGTGCCCGCGCCGAAGCTGACGCGGATCGCGTTCAGCGACCTCGTGCCGGGCGCCGCCTCGGGCGACCCGCACGCGCCCTGCTCCTGCGGGTCGCTGCCGAGCAGGGTGCGGACCAGGGGGTGGGCGCAGAACAGGCCGTCGCGGACCCCGATGCCGTACTCGGCCGACAGCGCGGCCGCGAAGTGCGAGCTGTTCCACCCCTGGACCACGAAGGAGAGGACGCCGACGCGGGGCGCGTCGTCGCCGAACAGCGAGAGCACCCGCACCTCGGGCACCGCCGCGAGGCCTTCGCGCACCTTCGCGATCAGCTCCCGCTCCCGCGCCGCCAGCGCGTCGAACCCGGCCTCGGTGAGGGCCTTGCAGGCCGAGGCGATCGCGTACGCCCCGATGACGTTGGGCGAACCGGCCTCGTGGCGTGCGGCGGTGGTGTGCCACTCCACGTCGACGCCGCCGTCCGCGCGCCTGGCGACCGCCTTGGAGGCGCCGCCGCCCGCGAGGTACGGCTCGGCGGCCCGCAGCCAGTCGGCGCGGCCCGCGAGCACCCCGGCGCCGAACGGCGCGTACAGCTTGTGCCCGGAGAAGGCGACCCAGTCGACGTCCAGTTCGGCGATGTCCACCGGGTGGTGCGGCGCGAGCTGGGCCGCGTCCAGGACGATACGGGCGCCGTGCGCGTGCGCGGCGGCGGCCAGTTCGCGTACCGGCCACAGCTCGCCGGTCACGTTGGAGGCGCCGGTGACGCAGACCAGGGCGGGGCCGTGCGGCTCGCGGTCGGCGAGGGCGCGCTCCAGGGCCGCGACGGCCTCTCGGGGGGTGCGCGGCGCGTTCAGGCAGCTGACGCGGGCGTCGCGCCAGGGCAGCAGCGAGGCGTGGTGCTCGGTCTCGAAGACGAAGACCTGGCAGTCGGCGGGCAGCGCGGAGGCGAGCAGGTTCAGCGAGTCGGTCGTCGAGCGGGTGAACACCACCTGGTCGCCCGCCCGGCAGCCGAGGAACTCCTCGACCGTCCTGCGGGCGTTCTCGAAGAGGTCGGTGGACAGCTGCGAGAGGTACCCGGCGCCGCGGTGCACGCTGCCGTAGTACGGGGCGTACGCGGCCACGTCGTCCCAGACCCGCTGCAGGGCGGGCGCGCTGGCGGCGTAGTCGAGCGCGGCATAGGTGACCTCGCCGCCGGTGACGAGCGGCACGGTGACGTCACGGCCGAGGACGGGGAGCGTACAGGTCGAGACAGGGGCGGCGGTGGCGACGGCGGCGACGGACATGGCGAACTCCCGTGTGAGGAAAGGCGAAAGCTCCGCGCGCAGGACGGCTCGGACGCACGTCGGCGCAGGAGAGGAGAGAAAAGGGTGTGCGGAGGTGGGGCGTGACGCCCTATCGCATTCGCTTGCTCACGAGACTGCTCCCTTGAGGACCAGGACCCCAGGGAATGGCATGCTCCGATGCCGAGGGGTCCGCGCTTGCCGCAGACCTCGCTGCCTGCGGCCTGGTCTTCACCCGGGGCACCCCGCCACGGACGGAGGGTTGCCGGACAGCGGGCCGGGGCCGTAATCGCTGTCACTCATGACCTTGGACGGCATCTTGCCATACGCACCGGACAGCGCAAATCCCGTCCGCATGCCGGACGGTGCGACTCCCGCCGTACGGCCTGTCCGACGCCCGCCCGCGAGCGCCGGGCCGGGCCGGGCTGGGCTGGGCTGGTCCCCCGCCCCGCCGCCCGGCGCTCGCGGACGCTAGCGGTTGCTGGCCTGGATCCAGCGGTCCAGTGCCGCCTTCGCCGCGCCGGAGTCGATCGCCTCGGCCGCCCGGTCCATCGCGGCCCGGATCTGCTCCGCCAGCGGCGCGTCCGTCGGCTCCAGGGCCACCAGGGCCGCCGCCGAGTTGAGCAGCACCGCGTCCCGGACCGGACCGGTCTCACCGGCCAGCAGCCGCAGCGCCACCTCCGCGTTGTACGCGGCGTCGGCGCCCCGCAGCGCCTCCACCGGCACCAGTTCCAGGCCGACCTCACGCGGGTCGAAGGCCTCCTCGCGCACCTGCCCGTCCCGTACCGCCCACACCCGCGAGGTCGCGGTCGTGGTCAGCTCGTCGAGCCCGTCGTCGCCGCGGAACACCAGCGCGGACGAGCCGCGTTCGGCGAGCACCCCGGCCATGATCGGCGCCATCCGGGCGTCCGCGACGCCGGTCGCCTGGGCGGGTACCCGAGCCGGGTTGGTCAGCGGCCCCAGGAAGTTGAAGGTGGTCCTGATGCCCAGTTCCTTGCGCGCGGCGGCCACATGGCGCAGCGCCGGGTGGAACTTCACCGCGAAGCAGAAGGTGACCCCGGCCTCATCGGCGACCTCGGCGACCCGCCGCGGCGTCAGTTCCAGATTGACGCCGAGCTTCTCCAGGACGTCGGACGCGCCGGACGCCGACGACGCGGCGCGGTTTCCGTGCTTGACGACCCTGGCGCCGGTTCCGGCGACCACGATCGCGGACATGGTGGAGATATTGACGGTCTTGGCCCCGTCGCCGCCGGTGCCGACGATGTCGACGCTGGGGCCCGGCACCTCGATCAGTCTGGCGTGCTCGTACATCGTGCGGACCAGGCCGGAGATCTCCTCGACGGTCTCGCCCTTGGCCCGCAGCGCCACCGCGAAGCCCGCGATCTGCGCGTCGGTCGCCTCGCCCCGCATGATGCGGTCCATCGCCCACGCGGTGTCGTCGGCGCTCTGGTCGCGCCCCTCCAGCAGGCCGTTCAGCACGCCGGGCCAGGAACGGCCCGCCGCGGTGTCGCCTCCAGCGGGGTTCACAGCGCTCATGGTCGCTCCTGGTGTCGTACCGACGGGTGTGATGACGGGTGTGGTGTGGACCCGGCCAGCCTATCCAAGCGCCGAGTACGGCAAAGAGCCCCGTCCACTCGGTGGACGGGGCTCAGAGCCGTGGCGATCAGTGCTGGTCGGTGACGACCGGTGCGGAGATCAGTGGTGGCCGTGGCCGCTGGTGATCTCCTCGTACTCCTGGGTGGTCGCCTTGGGAATCTGGTTCCCCTCGGCGTAGTAGCCCTTGGAGAGCTTCACCCGGAGCTTCTCGCTCGCCTTGACCTTGCGCTTCACGCCGTTCTCGTCGACGGACGGGCCGATCTCGGCGGGCTTGTACTGCTCGTGCGCGGTGAGCTTGTGCAGCTGCTCCTGGTCGAGCGGCTCGTGCACCTCGATGAACTCACCGTGCGGCAGCCGCTTGATGACACCGGTCTCGCGACCGTGCAGCACCTTCTCGCGGTCGCGCCGCTGCAGCCCCAGGCAGATCCGCTTGGTGACGATGAACACCAGGATCGGTCCGGCGATGAAGAAGATCCGCACGAACCAGGTGATCGAGTTGATCGACAGGTTGAAGTGCGTGGCCCACAGGTCGTTGCCGCCGCCGATCAGCATGATGAAGTACGCGGCGATCCAGGCGGCGCCGAAGGCGGTGCGCGTCGGAGCGTTGCGCGGGCGGTCCAGGATGTGGTGCTCGCGCTTGTCGCCGGTGATCCAGGACTCGATGAACGGGTAGACCGCGATCGCGCCCAGCACCAGCGGGAAGATCATCAGCGGGATGAACACACCCAGGTTGAGCGTGTAGCTGTCCCAGAGGACGATCTCCCAGCCCGGCATGAACCGGATCAGACCCTCGGCGAAGCCCATGTACCAGTCGGGCTGGGCGCCGGTGGACACCATGTCGGGCCGGTAGGGGCCGAGCGCCCAGACCGGGTTGATCGAGGCGATCGCCGCGATGGCCGCGATGATGCCGAAGACCAGGAAGAAGAAGCCTCCGGCCTTGGCCATGTAGACCGGCAGCAGCGGCATGCCGACGACGTTCTTGTTGGTCTTCCCGGCACCCGCGAACTGCGTGTGCTTGTGGTAGAAGACCAGGATCAGGTGGGCCACGACCAGGCCCAGCATGATGCCGGGCAGCAGCAGGATGTGGATCGAGTAGAACCGGGCGACCATGTCGCCGCCGGGGAACTCGCCGCCGAACAGGAACATCGAGATGTACGTGCCGACGATCGGCATGGACAGGATCGCGCCCTGCGTGAAGCGGACACCGGTGCCGGAGAGCAGGTCGTCCGGGAGCGAGTAGCCGGTGAAGCCGGTGAACATGCCGAGGACGAACAGCAGGAAGCCGAACAGCCAGTTGATCTCACGCGGCTTGCGGAACGCGCCCGTGAAGAAGACGCGCATCATGTGGATGAACATGGCCGCGAGGAAGATCAGGGCGGCCCAGTGGTGGATCTGCCGGATCAGCAGACCGCCGCGGACCTCGAAGCTGATGTCCAGCGTCGAGGCGTAGGCCTCACTCATCAGCACGCCCTGCATCGGGACGTACGCACCGCTGTACTCCACCTCGTTCATCGACGGGTGGAAGAACAGCGTCAGGTACACACCCGTGAGGATGATGATGATGAAGGTGTAGAGCGCGATCTCACCCAGCATGAAGGACCAGTGGTCCGGGAAGATCTTCCGCATGTTGGCCTTGGCCAGGCTGTAGACGCCCAGCCGGCCGTCGGCCCAGTCGGCGACCCGCTCGCCCGCGGGTGCCTTGCGCTTGTCGTCAGTTGCGGTACTCATCCGCGCTCCCAGAAGGACGGGCCGACGGGCTCCTCGAAGTCGCCGAGCGCCTCGAGGTAGCCCTCATCGTTCACGCCGATGCGCAGCTGCGGCAGCGGGTGACCGGCCGGGCCGAAGATGACCCGGGCGCCGTCGGTGAGGTCGAAGGTGGACTGGTGGCACGGGCAGAGGACGTGGTGCGTCTGCTGCTCGTACAGGCTGATCGGGCAGCCCACGTGGGTGCAGATCTTGGAGTACGCGACGATGCCCTCGTGGCCCCACTCGAGCTCGCGCTTGTCCTTGATGTCATCCGGCTCCAGGCGGACGATCATCAGGGCGGCCTTGGCGATCTCGTTCAGGAAGTCGTGGTCGTGCTCGCTCATCCCCTCGGGCATGGCGAAGGTCAGCGACCCGACGGCGACGTCCTCGGGACGCAGCGGCTCGTGCGTGTTCTGGTTGACCAGCCGCTTGCCCTTGGCCCACTTGGTGTGCCGCAGCTTGTCCTCCGGCAGCGGACCGAGGTCACGCAGCAGGACGACGCCGGAGAGCGGCACCAGCGCCAGGGCGCCGAACATGGTGTTCCGGATCAGCTTGCGGCGGCCCAGGCCGGACTCCGCGGCGCCCTGCCGGAAGTCCTCCATGACCTTCGCCTTGACCTCGGGCGGGGCCTCGATCTCGTGCCGCTCGTCGGCGATCTCCACGTCGGACATCAGGGTGCGGGCCCAGTGGACCGCGCCCGCGCCGATGCAGAACAGCGCGAGGCCCAGCGTCAGTCCCAGCGAGAAGTTCAGCGCACTGACCCGGCCGAACGGCCAGATGTACACGATCTTGTCGATCGGGAACGCGACGAAGGAGGCGATGAACGCGACCGTCGACAGCATGGACACGGTGAACAGCAGGGCGACGGTGCGCTCGGAGCGCTTGGCGGCCCGCTCGTCGATGTCCTGGACGCGGTGCTCGTGGGGCGGCAGCCCCGGATCCGCGAACGGGTTCTTGTCGGCGGGCTCCACCGCGCTCGACTCGGTGGCCTGCTCGCTCGGCAGGCTCGTCTCGGGAATGTCTTGGCTACTCATGACTTCTTGGCCTTTGCGGTCCGCGCGGCGACCCAGACGGCGACGGTGACGAGGGAGCCGAGGCCGAAGACCCAGGCGAACAGGCCTTCACTGACCGGGCCGAGACCGCCCAGCGAGAGGCCGCCGGGGTTCGGGGTCTCCTCGCCGTTCACCGCGTCGAGGTAGGCGATGATGTCCTTCTTGGCCTTCTCCGGCATCGTCGTGTCGGGGAAGGACGGCATGTTCTGCGGGCCGGTCTGCATCGCCTCGTAGATGTGCTTCGGCTCGACGTCGCCGAGCGGCGGGGCGTACTTGCCTTCCGTCAGCGCGCCGCCCTCACCGGTGAAGTTGTGGCACTGCGCGCAGTTGTTGCGGAAGAGCTCGCCGCCCTTGCCGATGTCGGCGCCCTCGGGGCTGTACTGGTCGGCCTTGGGCACGGAGGGACCGGCGCCCAGCGAGGCGATGTACGCCGCCAGCTGGTCGATCTCGGCCTGGCTGTAGATCTTCTTCTTCCGCGGCACCTGGGCGCCCTGCGAGGTGGCGGCCGGCATCCGGCCGGTGCCCACCTGGAAGTCGACCGCCGCGCTGCCCACGCCCACCAGGCTCGGCCCGTCGGACCCGCCCTGGCCGTTGGCCCCGTGGCAGCTGGAGCAGCCCACCGAGTAGAGCTTCTTGCCCTCCTCGATGGCGAGGGACTGGGCGGTCTCGTCGGCCTGCGCCTTGTCCGCGGGCGCGAACACGGCGTACAGCCCCCCGGTGGCCGCCAGCGCGAAGAGTAGGACGACGACCGCCGCCAGCGGATGGCGTCGTCGTGCGGAGAGCTTTTTCACGGATTACCCCGGTGTCAGGATCTTCTGCGTCGGTACTTCAGGACTGTGTCGGACTCAGCGCCCGATTACTTGATCAGGTAGATCGTGGCGAAGAGGCCGATCCAGACCACATCCACGAAGTGCCAGTAGTACGACACGACGATGGCGGCCGTTGCCTGATCATGGGTGAACCTCCTGGCCGCGTACGTCCTGCCGAGTACCAGCAGGAAGGCGATGAGACCGCCCGCCACGTGCAGGCCGTGGAAGCCGGTGGTCAGGTAGAACGCCGAGCCGTAGGCGTCGGACGAGAGCGTGAGGCCCTCGTGGACGAGCTCGGTGTACTCGAAGACCTGGCCGCCGATGAAGATCGCGCCCATGATGAAGGTCAGGATGAACCACGCCCGGAGCTTCTTCACATCGCCGCGCTCGGCCGCGAAGACACCCATCTGGCAGGTCAGCGAGGACGCCACCAGGATCGCGGTGTTCGTCAGCGCGAACGGGAGGTTCAGCAGGTCGGCCTGGCCGGACCAGAAATCGGCACCCGTCACCGATCGCAGGGTGAAGTACATCGCGAAGAGGGCCGCGAAGAACATCAGCTCGGAGCTCAACCAGATGATGGTTCCGACGCTGGTGAGGTTCGGTCGATTGACCGTCGGGTGTGCGTGCCCGGTATCTACTGTCGTTACTGTCGCCACGACCGACATTATGTCGGTCGCTTATCCCGCCCTCACTCCGGGGGGTGCCGTTCGGAGTGTCCGCGGCCCATGTCCAGCCCGGATGGCCCATCGAAGCCCTGTGCGTACCAGTGTTGACGGGGTGTGTGACGGAGTAGCATCCGCGCATCGGTTCAGATGCGATGTTGTCGACGAAGCGGAGCACCCATGCAGCCCACCGCCACGGTCCTGGTCTACAGCGACGACTCGAACACCCGTGAACAGGTGCGTCTCGCGACCGGCCGCAGGCCGGCCCCGGATGTGCCGCGGGTCGAGTTCGTCGAGTGCGCCACGCCCGCCGCGGTCCTCAGGGAGCTGGACCGGGGCGGGATCGACGTCTGCGTCCTGGACGGCGAGGCGTCGCCCGCGGGCGGCATGGGGGTGTGCCGGCAGATCAAGGACGAGATCTTCCAGAGCCCGCCGGTGCTGCTGCTGATCGCCCGCCCGCAGGACGCCTGGCTGGCCACCTGGAGCCGCGCGGAGGCCGCGGTGACGCTGCCGGTGGAGCCGGTGGAGTTCGCCGGGGCCCTGGCCGCTCTGCTGCGCACCAGGGCCCTCGTACAGGCCTGACCGCGCGTCCCTGAGGGCGTTCCGGTCACGCCCGCCCGGTCACATCCGTTCGGCCACGCCCGCCCGGTCACACCTGCGGCCGGAGCCGGGCGGCGTCGGCCGGGCTCTGGCCCTCGCGGGTTCCGGCCAGCAGGGAGCTGCCCTCGCGCCACTTCTTCCAGCTCATGTTCCAGTCGCCGTAGCCGTTGCCGAAGACGGGCATCGTCTCGCCGTAGCTGTTGATGGTCCGGACGAGGTCGCCCTGGCGCACGGTGTTGAAGAACCAGGCCGCGTTGCCGGTGCTCATGCCGACGCAGCCGTGGCTGACGTTGGCGTAGCCGTGCGAGCCCGTGGACCAGGGCGCGGCGTGCACGTACTCGCCGCTGTGGGTGACGCGGGTCGCGTAGTAGACCGGCAGGTCGTACGAGTCGGAGCTGCCGGCGGGGATGCCGATGCTGGTGCCCCGCATCCGGACGAAGTACTCCTTTCCCAGGATGACCTTGACGCCGTTTCGGGTGGAGTAGCCCGGCTTGCCGGTGGTGACCGGCATCGAGTTGATCTGCTCTCCGTTGCGGTAGACGGTCATCCAGTGCGATGAGGCGTTCACCACAGCTTCGATCTTGTCGCCGGTCTTCAGGCGCAGCGGCTTGGTCGCCGTGCCCCTCAGCCGGTCGTTGATCTTGAGGCCCGCGAGGTGCGAGGTCGCCTCGATGGTCGCGCCGGCCGGCCAGTACTCCTTGGGCCGGTAGTGCAGGGTCTCGCTGTCCGCCCAGTGCCAGGCGCCCTCCACGGCGGGCGTCGAGCGCACGGTCAGGGCGCGTTCCACGACGGCGCGGGCCTTCTTGCCCTTGACCGGGGCGCTGAGCTTCGCGGTGACCGGCTGTCCCACGCCGTAGGTGCCCGCCCGCGGGCCGAACTCGACCTTGAGCGCCTTCGCCTTGGCGTCGCCGGTCCGGAACGTCAGCGTCTTGTGCCCCGGCGCGCCGTCGCCGTTCTCGGTGCCGACCTTGACCTCGTACGCGGCGTTCGCGGCCAGCGGTGCGGTGCTGTGCCAGCGCGATCCGTCGGCGGAGAGCTCACCCGCGATATGACGGCCCTTCGCGTCGGTCGCCGTGACGTCGGTGATGCGCCCGTCCGCGCCCTGGGCGGTCACCTCCAGCGGCTGGTCCGGGTCCGCCTTCTTGCCTCCTTCGGGCCCGTTGAAGGCGATCTGCCCGGTCGCGTCATACGGCTTCGAGGAGAGCGGATGGCTGTCGGAGCCGCAGGCCGAGGCCCCCGCGCCGCCGGCGACCACCAGCAGAGTGCAGCTCAGTATCGTGTGGATTCGCGGTGAGTGGCTCATGACCACACGCTAGGAAGCCGCGTCAACCACGGCACGCCGAGTGACCCGTACGAGGGGCGGAGATTACGGCGAACGAGGGGCCCGGACGCTCCCTGACGGAGTGTCCGGGCCCCTCGGGGTCCCGCTGTGTGTTACGCGCCGGTCTCGCGGGCCGGTGCTAGCGGCTCACTGGTTCTGGTTCTCGCCGCGGTAGTACTCGAAGACCCAGCCCCACAGGCCGATCAGGAGCAGCGGGGCGGAGAAGTACAGCAGCCACCAGCCGAAGACGACGCCCATGAAGGCGAACGCGCCGCCGACCGCCAGCGCGAGCGGCTGCCAGCTGTGCGGGGAGAAGAACCCCAGCTCGCCGGCCTCGTCCGCGACGTCGGCTTCCTTGTCGTCCTGCGCCATCTGGTCGACCCGCCGGGCCGTGAAGGCCAGGTAGAAGCCGATCATGGCGCACAGGCCGAAGGCCATGAAGAGCGCCGCGGTGCCGACCGGCTCCTTGGACCACCAGCCGTAGACACCGGCCATGATGAGGATGAAGATGCTCAGCCAGCCGAACATCTTGCCCTGGATACTCACTTGTCACCCTCCTTGCTTGCCGCGACGACGCTGGCGCCGTGACCGGCGTGCTCGAGCTGGTCGAGAGCGGCGATCTCCGGGTGGTGCAGGTCGAACGCCGGGGATTCGGAGCGGATCCGGGGCAGGGTGAGGAAGTTGTGCCGCGGCGGCGGGCAGGACGTGGCCCACTCGAGCGAGCGGCCGTAGCCCCACGGGTCGTCGACCTCGACCTTCTTGCCGTACCTGGCCGTCTTCCAGACGTTGTAGAAGAACGGCAGCATCGACAGGCCGAGCAGGAACGAGCTGATCGTGGAGATGGTGTTCAGCGCCGTGAACCCGTCCGCGTCCAGGTAGTCCGCGTAACGCCGCGGCATGCCCTCGGCGCCCAGCCAGTGCTGCACCAGGAAGGTGCCGTGGAAGCCCACGAACAGCGTCCAGAAGGTGATCTTGCCGAGCCGCTCGTCCAGCATCTTGCCGGTGAACTTCGGCCACCAGAAGTGGAAGCCGGAGAACATCGCGAACACCACGGTGCCGAAGATGACGTAGTGGAAGTGCGCGACGACGAAGTACGAGTCGGAGACGTGGAAGTCCATCGGGGGCGAGGCCAGGATGACGCCGGTCAGACCACCGAAGGTGAAGGTGATCAGGAAGCCGACGGCCCAGAGCATCGGGTTCTCGAAGGACAGGCTGCCCTTCCACATGGTGCCGATCCAGTTGAAGAACTTCACACCGGTGGGCACCGCGATCAGGAAGGTCATGAAGGAGAAGAACGGCAGCAGCACACCGCCGGTGACGTACATGTGGTGCGCCCACACCGTCACGGACAGACCGGCGATCGCGATGGTCGCGCCGATCAGACCCATGTAGCCGAACATCGGCTTACGCGAGAAGACCGGGATGACCTCGGAGATGATGCCGAAGAACGGCAGCGCGATGATGTACACCTCTGGATGGCCGAAGAACCAGAAGAGGTGTTGCCAGAGCAACGCTCCGCCGTTTTCCGGAGCGAAGATCTGGGCCCCGAACTGCCGGTCGGCCTCCAGGGCGAACAGCGCGGCGGCCAGCACCGGGAAGGCGAGCAGGACCAGCACACCGGTCAGCAGCACGTTCCAGGTGAAGATCGGCATCCGGAACATCGTCATGCCGGGGGCGCGCATGCAGATGATCGTGGTGATGAAGTTGACCGAGCCGAGGATCGTGCCGAAGCCGGAGAAGGCCAGACCCATGATCCACATGTCGGCGCCGACGCCCGGCGAGCGGACCGCGTCCGACAGCGGGGAGTAGGCGAACCAGCCGAAGTTCGCCGCGCCGTCCGGGGTGAGGAACCCGGCCACCGCGATCAGCGAGCCGAAGAGGTACAGCCAGTACGCGAACATGTTCAGCCGCGGGAACGCCACGTCGGGCGCGCCGATCTGCAGCGGCATGATCCAGTTCGCGAAGCCGGCGAACAGCGGGGTCGCGAACATCAGCAGCATCACGGTGCCGTGCATCGTGAACGCCTGGTTGAACTGCTCGTTCGACATGATCTGCGTGCCCGGACGGGCCAGCTCGGCGCGCATGAAGAGCGCCATCAGGCCACCGACGCAGAAGAACACGAACGACGTGATCAGGTAGAGCGAGCCGATCGTCTTGTGGTCCGTGGTGGTAAGCCACTTCACCACCACATTGCCGGGCTGCCTACGCCGGTACGGCACCTCGTCTTCGTACGAGTGGTCCGTCGCGGCGGCACCCTGGGGTTCGTTGAGGATGCTCACAGTTGGTTCTTCTCCGCGTTCCTGGCCGGGTCCGTCTGCTCGATGCCGGACGGGATGTAGCCGGTCTGCCCCTTGTCGGCCAGCTCCTTGAGGTGCTGCTGGTAGCGCTCCGGGGAGACCACCTTGACGTTGAACAGCATCCGGGAGTGGTCGACGCCGCAGAGCTCGGCGCACTTGCCCATGAAGGTGCCCTCCTGGTTGGGGGTCACCTCGAAGACGTTGGTGTGGCCCGGAATGACGTCCTGCTTCATCAGGAACGGCACCACCCAGAAGGAGTGGATGACGTCACGCGAGGTCAGGATGAACCGGACCTTCTCGCCCTTGGGGAGCCAGAGGGTCGGACCGGGGTTGCCGTTCTGCGGGTTCCGCTCGCCGGGCGTGCCGGCCACGAACACGCCGCCGGCGTTGTCCGGGAAGTCCTCCTTGTACCGGTCCGGGATGGCCGCCAGTTCCTTGCTGGTCTTGGCGTCCTCCCCGTCGGAGCCCGGTACGTTCTCGATGTAGTTGAAGCCCCAGCTCCACTGGTAGCCGACCACGTTGATGGTGTGCGGCGGCTTGTCCTCGAGCGCGAGGAGCTTCGTCTCGTCCCGAGCGGTGAAGTAGAACAGCACCGAGACGATGATGAGCGGAACCACGGTGTACAGCGCCTCGATGGGCATGTTGTACCGGGTCTGCGGAGGTACCTCCACCTTGGTGCGGCTGCGCCGGTGGAAGATGACGCTCCACAGGATCAGACCCCACACCAGGACGCCCGTGGCGAGCGCGGCCGCCCACGAGCCCTGCCAGAGGGACAGGATCCGCGGGGCCTCCTCAGTGACCGGAGTGGGCATTCCGAGGCGGGGGAAGTCCTTGTAGGTGCAACCGGTAGCGGTCGCGAGGATCAGGCCCGCAGTCAGCACCTGCGGCAGCTTCCGCCGCATCGGGCGCCGCGACGAGCGGTCGGAGCCGTTGGGACTCACGTAGCGCCTTCCCGAGAGTCTCGCCCGCTCGACCGGGCTCGTCCGTGGAGATGGTCGGGCTCCGGCCCGTACACGGGCAGGGGTTTGGATGTTTATGCGGACCAAACCCTACTGGACGCTATTTGGGGTCGCGCGGGGAGGGTCCCCAACGCGCCGTGGCACTCCCCGAAGGGGTGGCCTGATCGCGTGAAACGCACCGCTCGCCCCCTCGAACAGCCCTCCCCACCTGGCAACTGACGCCCGCTGAGATCCCCGCGGCGCACGCCCGTCCCGGACCGGGGATAGCGTGGCCGGGTGCCCTACTTCGACGCCGCGTCCTCCGCTCCGCTGCACCCCGTCGCCCGGCAGGCCCTGCAGGCCTCGCTCGACGAGGGGTGGGCCGATCCGTCCCGGCTCTATCGCGAGGGGCGGCGGGCCAGGCTGCTGCTCGACGCGGCCCGTGAGGCGGCGGCGGAGGCGGTGGGCTGCCGCCCCGACGAGCTGGTCTTCACCTCGTCCGGCACCCGCGCGGTGCACTCCGCGGTCGCGGGCGCGCTCGCCGGGCGTCGGCGTGTCGGATCCCGTCTGGTCGTCTCCGCGGTCGAACACTCGTCGGTGCTCCATTCGGCGGCGGCCCATCGGGAGCAGGGGGGCCGGGTGACCGAGGTGCCGGTGGACCGTACCGGCCGCGTCGACCCGGCGGCGTACGCGGCGGCGCTGGGCGAGGACACCGCGCTGGCCTGTCTGCAGTCCGCCAACCACGAGGTGGGAACCGAACAGCCGATCGCCGAGGTAGCCGCGGCGTGCCGGGCGGCCGATGTGCCACTCCTGGTGGACGCGGCCCAGTCGCTGCCGTGGGGCCCGGTGGACGGCGACTGGTCGCTGCTCACCGGCAGCGCGCACAAATGGGGCGGACCGGCAGGGGTCGGGCTGCTCGCCGTACGCAAGGGGACGCGGTTCGCACCCCAGGGGCCCGCCGACGAGCGGGAGTCCGGGCGCGCCCCCGGCTTCGAGAACATCCCGGCGATCGTGGCGGCGGCCGCGGCGCTGCGGGCGGTGCGGGCCGAGGCCGCCCAGGAGGCGGCGCGGCTGCGCGAGCTGACCGGCCGGATCCGGGTCCGGGTGCCCGAACTGGTGCCGGACTGCGAGGTGGTGGGCGACCCGGAGCGGCGGCTGCCGCATCTGCTGACGTTCTCGTGTCTCTATGTCGACGGAGAGACCCTGCTGCGTGAGCTGGACGTGGCGGGCTTCTCGGTGTCGTCCGGCTCGTCGTGCACCAGCTCGACCCTGACCCCCAGCCATGTGCTGCGCGCGATGGGCGTGCTCACCGAGGGGAACGTCCGGGTCTCGCTGCCGACGGGTACGCCGACCGACGACGTCGACCGCTTTCTGCGGGTGCTGCCAGGGGTGGTGTCCGCCGTTCGGGAGCAACTGGACGCGCCGCGCCCGGCGGCCGAGCACACCGGGAGCGCCGAGAACGCCGAGAACACCGGGACACGGACGCTGGTCGTCGACTCGCTGGGCAAGCGGTGTCCGATCCCGGTGATCGAGCTGGCCAAGGTGATCGGCGACGTCCCGGTGGGCGGGACGGTGACGGTGCTGTCCGACGACGAGGCCGCCCGGCTCGACATCCCGGCGTGGTGCGAGATGCGCGGCCAGGAGTACGTCGGCGAGGAGCCGGCGGACCGAGGCAGCGCCTACCTGGTCCGCCGGCTCTCGTGAACGCCGCTGGCTAGGGCCTGTCCTAGGCCAGGTGCTCCTTGACCTCGGTCGCGGCCTCGAAGCCGTACGCCTTGGTGAAGCGGTCCATGAAGTGGGTGCGGCGCAGCGTGTACTCCTGGGTGCCCATGGTCTCGATGACCAGGGTGGCGAGCATGCAGCCGACCTGCGCCGCGCGCTCCAGGCTGACGCCCCAGCCCAGGCCGCACAGGAAGCCCGCGCGGAAGGCGTCGCCGACGCCGGTCGGGTCGACCTTGCCCTCCTCCTGCGGGACGCCGACCTCGATCACGGGCTCGCCCTTGCTCTCGATGCGGACGCCGCGCGAGCCGAGCGTGGTGACCCGGTGGCCGACGCGGTCCAGGATCTCCTCCTCGCTCCAGCCGGTCTTGGACTCGATGAGCCCCTTCTCGTACTCGTTGGAGAAGAGGTACGCGGCGCCGTCCAGGAGGGTGCGGATCTCGTCGCCGTTCATCCGCGCGATCTGCTGGGAGAAGTCGGCGGCGAACGGGATGGAGCGGGTGCGGCACTCCTCGGTGTGGCGCAGCATCGCCTCGGGGTCGTCCGCGCCGATCAGGACGAGGTCGAGTCCGCCGACCCGGTCGGCCACGTTCTTGAGCTCGATGAGCCGGGCCTCGCTCATCGCGCCCGTGTAGAAGGAGCCGATCTGGTTGTGGTCGGCGTCCGTGGTGCAGACGAAGCGGGCGGTGTGCAGCACCTCGGAGATGCGTACGGACGCGGTGTCCACGCCGTGCCGGTCGAGCCAGGCGCGGTACTCGTCGAAGTCCGAACCGGCGGCGCCGACCAGGATCGGGTGTCCGCCGAGCTGCCCCATGCCGAAACAGATGTTGGGGCCGACGCCTCCCCTGCGGACGTCGAGGTTGTCCACCAGGAAGGACAGCGAGACCGTGTGCAACTGGTCGGCGACCAGCTGGTCGGCGAAGCGACCAGGGAAGGTCATCAGGTGGTCGGTGGCGATGGAGCCGGTGACAGCGATTCGCACGGCTTTAGTCTCCTGCGGAAGGCAGCGGGGGAGATTGACAGTTCACGCTACCCGTTGAGGGCCGGTGGATTGAACGGGGAAAACTACCCGATAGTAGACCTTCTTTGTCCGGGCGGCGCCTGCGTACGGTGCTGATATGCCGAAGCACAGCGTGATCGCGGAGCCCGTCGACCTCAGCCTCGAACAGCTGCGCGGGGACTGCGCGCGGATGGCGCCCCACTGGGCGGCGCCCGCCGTGACCGCTCCCGCGCCCGTTCCGCCGTCGCTCATCCACGGCGTCGTCGTACCGCCCCACTCGGCGAGGCTGCTGGACGCCATGTCGGAGTACGGCGACTGAAACGGGGGCGCGGGACGGGAACCGCGCGCTCCCCCGCCGCGTCTCATCGTCGCTCCCTCTTCGGGGGGATGTCCGATACGGCATGAGACGGCGGCACAGGTGAAGGAGCGATGCGGTGAGCACCGAGGAACCCGAGAGGGACGAGGCACCCGCCCGGCGACGTACCCCGTTGGCCGTCGCCTCGGTCGCGGCCGGGGTGCTGCTGGTCGGCGGCGGGGGCGCGTATCTCGCGACCGGCGCTTCGGGAGACGGCGGCGGTGCGGGCGCCGACGGGTCGAGCGCCGACGCGGCCCCACCCCCGCTCGACCTGGACGGCCTCGTCACCCGCGGTACGGAGTCGGACGGGGCCGGTGTGGCGCCCGGCGAGCCGGACCCGAGCGGGGCGAGGTACCGGGCGGTCGGCGCGCTGCCCGACGGACCCGACGCGGCCCCGGTGTACCGGGCGCGCGGCGAGGTCACCCGCGAGCAGGTGGAGCGGCTCGCGACGGCCCTGAAGATCGAGGGCACACCCCGGCTCGACGGCGCCGCCTGGACGGTCAAGCAGGTGAAGGACGACCTCGGGCGGGAGCTGCGGGTGCACAAGCGGGCGCCGGGCAGCTGGACGTACACGCAGTACGGCACGGCTGACTGCGCGAAGACCCGCTGCGCGCCCGTCGGCGGGAAGGGCCTCGCCCAGATGGTCGGCCCGATCAGCGAGCAGGAGGCCAAGGCCGCGGCCGCGCCGCTGCTGAAGGCGCTCGGCCAGGACGACGCCAAGCTCGACGCCGGGGAGACCCAGGGGCCGACGGTCCGGGTGGTGAACGCCGATCCGGTGATCGGCGGGCTGCCCACGTACGGCTGGTCGACGCAGGTCCGGGTCGGCGTGGAGGGCGCCGTGGTCGGCGCGAGCGGCCATCTGGCGAAGCCGGTGAAGGGGGCCAGCTATCCGGTGCTCGACGCGGCCGAGACGCTGAAGCGGCTGAACGCACCCGCGGCGGGCGCCAGCCGGGGCGCCATCGCCGGGTGCGCCAGCGCCGTACCGCACGAGCCCGGCACCGCGCCGGACGACGCCGCCACGCCGGACGGCGGCGCGCCGGGCCGGGACGCCGCCGCGACGAGCGGCGGCCGGGGCGCGAGCCAGCAGCCCTGTGCGCCGAGTACGGACGTCCCGGAGCGCCCGAAGGCCCCGAAGGCTCCGACGGTGGTCGTGGAGGACGCGGTGTTCGGGCTTGCGGCGCACCATGAGCGGGGGCGGCAGATTCTGGTGCCGTCGTGGCTGTTCGAGGCGCGGCCGCACGCCGACCAGAGCGTCACGATCACGCACCCCGCGGTGGATCCGACGTATCTGGACCCGCCGCCCGCGCAGCCGAGCCCCGACTCGGTGGAACCCGCAGAACCCGCAGAGCCCGCGGAGCAGCGCAACGCCGCGATCGAGTCGTACAGCGCCGACGGCAGGACGCTGAGCCTGCACTTCTGGGGCGGCGCGTGCTCCGCGTACTCCGCGTCCGCCGAGGAGCGCGGCGGCCGGGTGACCGTCAAGATCACCGAGACCACGCCCGACCCGGACAGGGTCTGCATCATGCTCGCCAAGGAGCTCACCGAGACGGTGACCCTGGACAAGCCGCTGGGCGACCGTGAGGTCGTCGACACCACGGGGGCCACGGTGCCCCGCAGGTAGCGCGTACGCCGGAACGCGCACAGGCGGCGGCCCCCCGAGCCGGGGGACCGCCGCCTGTGTGTGGGCTCAGCTGAACGAGTCGCCGCAGGCGCAGGAGCCCGTGGCGTTGGGGTTGTCGATGGTGAAGCCCTGCTTCTCGATGGTGTCGACGAAGTCGATGGAGGCGCCGCCCAGGTACGGGGCGCTCATCCGGTCGGTGACGACCTTGACGCCGTCGAAGTCCTTGACGACGTCGCCGTCCAGCGAGCGCTCGTCGAAGAACAGCTGGTAGCGCAGGCCGGAACAGCCGCCGGGCTGAACGGCGACGCGCAGCGCCAGGTCGTCGCGCCCTTCCTGGTCGAGCAGGGCCTTGACCTTCGCCGCGGCGGCGTCGGAAAGGAGAATGCCGTCGCTGACAGTGGTCTTCTCGTCCGATACGGACATCTGCTTCTCTCCCGAGTTGTTCGGACTGCTTGCCGACGGGTGCAACCGTCGGGGCCGCGGATTCATTCCAGGCCTTGGGCGCTTTCGACCGCGCGCCGGATTCGCCGTGCTCGTGCTGCCCCTTCATGCTCGCATACCCGCGCGGTCGGGAGCAGCGTCCCGGCGACCGGGGATGCGTCACATCGACACGATGGCCATCGTCAATCTGACGTGAACCGGTTATGATAGATAGCGTCATTTCGACGAGAAGCCTCCTCAGGGCACCTTGGCGCTCCCTGGCGGCTTCTTCAGTTGCTCCGTAGAACAGAAAGGGTGCGTGTCGTGACCACCGCCCAATCCCCCGTGGATCTCGGCGTCCAGCCGACGCCTCTCGCCCTGCTGCTGCTCGGCCGCGACGCCGACCCCGGGAGTGAGCGCGGCGTGGAGTGCCCCGGCGATCTGCCGTCGCCCTCCGACCCGGACCTCGTGGCCCGTGCCCGCGCGGCCAAGGAGAAGCTCGGCGACAAGGTCTTCGTGCTCGGCCACCACTACCAGCGCGACGAGGTCATCCAGTTCGCGGACGTGACCGGTGACTCCTTCAAGCTGGCCAGGGACGCGGCCGCCCGGCCGCAGGCCGAGTACATCGTCTTCTGCGGTGTGCACTTCATGGCCGAGTCCGCGGACATCCTGACCACCGACGACCAGAAGGTGGTCCTGCCGGACCTGGCGGCCGGGTGCTCGATGGCCGACATGGCCACCGCCGAGCAGGTCGCGGAGTGTTGGGACGTCCTGACCGAGGCGGGCATAGCCGAGCAGGTGGTGCCCGTCTCGTATATGAACTCCTCGGCCGACATCAAGGCGTTCACGGGCAAGCACGGCGGCGCCATCTGCACCTCGTCGAACGCCAGGCGCGCCCTGGACTGGGCGTTCGAGCAGGGCGAGAAGGTGCTGTTCCTGCCGGACCAGCACCTGGGCCGGAACACCGCCGTACGGGACATGGGCATGTCCCTGGACGACTGCGTCCTCTACAACCCGCACAAGCCGAACGGCGGGCTGACCGCCGAGCAGCTGCGGAACGCGAAGATGATCCTGTGGCGCGGCCACTGCTCGGTGCACGGCCGCTTCTCGCTGGACTCGGTCAACGAGGTACGCGAGCGGGTTCCCGGTGTGAACGTGCTGGTGCACCCCGAGTGCAGGCACGAGGTGGTGGCAGCCGCGGACTACGTGGGCTCGACGGAGTACATCATCAAGACCCTGGAGGCGGCCCCGGCCGGTTCCAAGTGGGCCATCGGCACCGAGCTCAACCTGGTGCGGCGGCTCGCGGACCGCTTCGCCGCCGAGGGCAAGGAGATCTCCTTCCTCGACAAGACGGTGTGCTTCTGCTCGACGATGAACCGCATCGACCTGCCGCACCTGGTGTGGGCCCTGGAGTCGCTGGCCGAGGGAAACCTGGTCAACCAGATCCAGGTCGACACCGAGACCGAGAGCTTCGCGAAGCTGGCGCTGGAGCGCATGCTGGCGCTCCCGTAGCCCCGCACACCAGCCTTCACCCGGCCGCCCGGAGCCTTCTGAGGATCCGGGCGGCCGGGCTCAGTCCACCCGTGGCCGCACCAGACCCGACTCGTACGCGATGACGACGAGACCGGCCCGGTCACGGGCGCCGAGCTTCGCCATCGCGCGGTTCACATGGGTCTTCACGGTGAGCGGGCTGACGGTCAGCCGCTCGGCGATCTCGTCGTTGGAGTGGCCGCCCGCGACCTGCACCAGCACCTCGCGCTCCCGCACGGTGAGCGCCGCGAGCCGCTCACCGTGCCGCCCGCCGCTCCCGTCGTCGCCGTCCCCGTCGCCCTGGGCGAGGAACTTGGCGATCAGTCCCCGTGTCGCGGCCGGGGAGAGCAGCGCCTCGCCCGCGGCGGCGACCCGGATGGCGCTCAGCAGCTCCTGCGGCTCGGAGCCCTTGCCGAGGAACCCGGAGGCGCCGGCGCGCAGCGACTGCACCACGTACTCGTCGACCTCGAAGGTGGTCAGCATGACCACGCGTACGTCGCGCAGCCCCGGATCGTCGCTGATCGAGCGGGTGGCGGCGAGGCCGTCGGTGCCCGGCATCCGGATGTCCATCAGCACCACGTCGGGGCGCTCGGACCGGGCCAGGCGCACCGCCTCGGCGCCGTCCGACGCCTCTCCGACGACGTCCATGTCGGGCTCGGAGTCGATCAGCACCCGGAACGCGCTGCGCAGCAGTGCCTGGTCGTCGGCGAGCAGTACCCGGATCGTCGTCATGCCTTCTCTCCTGTGAGGGCCCGCAGGGGCAGCGTCGCGTGGACCCGGAAGCCGCCGCTGTAGCGGGGCCCGGCCGTGCAGCTGCCGCCCAGCGCCGTGACCCGCTCGCGCATGCCGAGCAGCCCGTGGCCGCCGCCGTCCGGGCTGCCCTGGCATCCGGGGCCGTCGTCCAGGACCGTGATCTCGATCAGCCGTCCCACCCTGATGACGCTCACCTCGGCCCTGGCTTCGGCGCCCGCGTGTTTGCGGACATTGGTGAGCGCCTCCTGGATGACGCGATAGGCGGCCAGGTCCACGGAGGCCGGCAGCGGCTCGCCGTCGTCGACGCGTACGACCTCCACCCGAAGCCCGGCGTTACGGATGGTGTCGACCAGCTCGTCGAGCCGGGCCAGACCGGGAGCGGGCTCGGTGGGCGCCTCCGGGTCGCCGCTCTGGCGCAGCAGACCGACCGTGGCGCGCAGTTCGCCCAGCGCCGAGCGGCTGGCCTCGCGTACGTGCGCGAGCGCCTCCTTGGCCTGGTCGGGGCGCTTGTCCATGACGTGGGCTGCGACGCCCGCCTGCACATTGACCAGGGCGATGTGGTGCGCCACCACGTCGTGCAGTTCACGGGCGATCCGCATCCGCTCCTCGGCGACCCGGCGACGGGCCTCCTCCTCGCGGGTCCGCTCGGCGCGTTCGGCGCGCTCCCGGATGGCGCCCACGACGTCCCGGCGGCTGCGTACGGCGTCGCCCGCGGCCGCGGCCATCCCGGTCCAGGCGAAGATGCCCAGATTCTCCTGGGCATACCAGGGCATCGGCCCGGTGAGCATGGCGGCCGCGGTGAGCGCGGCCATGGTGAGCAGGCCGACCCGCCAGGTGGTGGGGCGGTCGGTGCGCGAGGCGACGGTGTAGAGGGCGATCACCGCGCTCATCGCGACGGGGGCGCTCGGCTCGTTGGTGGTCAGCTCGACGAAGGAGAGCGCGGCGGTGGCGGCCAGCACCGGCATCGGGTCGCGCCGACGGAAGACCAGCGCCACCGAGACCAGCACCATCAGCACGACGCTGAGCGCGTGGGGCTGCTGCCCGAAGGTGGGCCCGTACGGCCCGTGCGGCTCCACGAACGAACCGGTCAGCATGCAGGCGAACACGCCGAGCGCGAGGCCCGAGTCCAGGGCGAGGGGATGGGCGGTCAGCCAGCGGCGGGCCCGCGCGAAGGTGGTCACCAGCATCAGGGTAGGAGCCCCCGCGCCGTCCGTGGGGCGGGGGCGCTCACTGGGGTCAGCCAGGGATGAGTCCGTCGTCGCTGAGCATCGCGCGGACCTCTTCGAGGGTCGCGTCCGGCGACGGCAGGATCAGCTCGGACGGCTCCAGGGCGTCATCCGGGAGCGGGGCGCCCAACTCGCGCACCTTTTCCAGGAGCACGTGGAGGGTCTGCCGGAAGCCGGGGCCGTCGCCGCTCTCCATCTCTTCGAGCAGCTCGTCGTCCAGCTTGTTCAGTTCGGCCAAGTGGCTGTCGTCCAGCCTCACCTGCCCCTCCCCCATGATCCGTACGATCACGACACTCTCTCCTCGAAGTCGAGCCGGGGACTGATCTACCGCTCTACTGCTTGTCGAAACGGGGGGTGTCCTGCGGGGTCTGCTGACCCTGCTCGGCGCCGTTCCCGCCTTCGATGGCCTGCTGGGAACCGGAGGAACCACCGGCCAGCTCGGCCTTCATGCGCTGCAGTTCCAGCTCTACATCCGTACCACCGGAGATACGGTCCAGCTCGGCGGCGATGTCGTCCTTCGCCATCCCCGACTGGTCGTCCAGCGCACCGGACGCGAGCAGCTCGTCGATGGCGCCGGAGCGCGCCTGCAGCTGCGCGGTCTTGTCCTCCGCGCGCTGGATCGCCTGACCGACGTCGCCCATCTCCTCGGAGATGCCGGAGAAGGCCTCCCCGATCCGGGTCTGCGCCTGGGCGGCGGTGTAGGTGGCCTTGATGGTCTCCTTCCGGGTGCGGAAGGCGTCAACCTTGGCCTGGAGGCGCTGCGCCGCGAGGGTGAGCTTCTCCTCCTCGCCCTGCAGCGTCTGGTGCTGCGTCTCCAGGTCCGTGACCTGCTGCTGGAGCGCGGCACGCCGGGACAGCGCCTCGCGGGCCAGGTCCTCACGGCCCAGCGCGAGTGCCTTGCGCCCCTGGTCCTCCAGCTTGGAGGACTGCCCCTGGAGCTGGTTCAGCTGCAGCTCAAGCCGCTTGCGCGAGGTCGCCACGTCGGCGACGCCGCGGCGCACCTTCTGGAGCAGCTCCAGCTGCTTCTGGTACGAGTAATCGAGGGTTTCGCGCGGGTCCTCGGCCCGGTCAAGGGCCTTGTTCGCCTTCGCGCGGAAGATCATCCCCATACGCTTCATGACACCGCTCATGGGCTTCGCGCGCCCCCTTCTGACGGACTCCAGAGCTCCAGCACTGCAATAGACCCAGCCTACGGGTCCCGACACCATTACCGCACTGTCCGGGCGCCGATGCGCTCCTCCCCAGGGACGACTCCGCCCCGACCACTCCGGCGCAAGGAGGAGACACCCCCTGAGAAACCGCGACAGAGCGCCGTACGCAGGTACCCATGGAGACGACTGCCGTTGCCAGATCGTTCCCCAGAGGCGTGTGCTCCATGCTCCGCACCCCGTACCCTTGGGTTTTGTGTTCCGTAGCCGTGCCAATTCCGAGAAGTCCCCCACCGAGCAGGTGCCGGACCTCTCCAAGCAGCCCCGCGACCCCGAGGCTCCGAAGGGCCGCCCCACCCCCAAGCGCAGCGAGGCCCAGTCGCAGCGCCGCAGCGTGGCCAACACGCCCATGACCCGCAAGGAGGCGGCCAAGCGCCAGCGCGACGACCGCCGGGCGCAGATGGCCAAGCAGCGCGAGGCGCTGAACAGCGGCGACGAGCGCTACCTGCCGGTCCGCGACAAGGGCAAGGTGCGCAGGTTCGCCCGCGACTATGTGGACTCGCGGTTCTGCGTCGCCGAGTACTTCCTGCCGCTCGCCGTGCTCATCCTCGTCATGAGCCTGCTGCAGAACCCCGGCCTGCAGAACATCTCCCTGCTCCTCTGGCTGTTCGTGATCGTCATGATCGTCGTCGACTCGATCGGCATCGCGTTCCGTCTGAAGAAGCAGCTCAGGGAGCGCTTCCCGGACGAGCCCAAGCGCGGCGCGGTGGCCTACGCGCTGATGCGCACGCTCCAGATGCGCCGCCTGCGGCTGCCCAAGCCGCAGGTCAAGCGCGGAGAGCGGCCCTGAGCACGACCGGTTTCACCGGGGGCGCGGCGGACTGGCTGAAGGGCCTGGGCAAGCTGCGCGACGTCGTACGCCAGGAGCTGGTCGCCCGCCAGCTGGACGAGCAGCTCGCCGCGCGGTTCCCGGTCGGGCAGCGGCTGCGGGTGCTGGACGTGGGCGCCGGGCAGGGCACCCAGGCGCTGCGCCTGGCCCGTGCCGGGCATCAGGTGACGGGGATCGAGTCCGACCCCGCCATGCTGCGCACGGCCCGCGAGGCGCTGTCCGCCGAGCCGGACGGCGTCCGCAAGCGGGTGCGGCTGGTCGAGGGCGACGCCCGCGAGACGGGCGTCCACTTCACTCCCGGCTCCTTCGACAGCGTCCTGTGCCACGGCGTGCTGATGTACGTCGACGAGCCCGACGCGATGCTGGCGGGCCTGGCCCGCGTCCTCGCGCCCGGCGGCCTGCTGTCGCTGCTGGTGCGCAACGCCGACGCGCTGGCCATGCGGCCGGGGCTCGGCGGCGACTGGGACACGGCGCTGACGGCCTTCGACTCGGCCGCGTACACCAACCGCCTCGGCCTCCGCGTACGCGCCGACCACCTCGCCGCGCTGACCGCGACGCTCGACGGCATCGGCACCCCGCTCCGCGCCTGGTACGGGGTGCGGGTCTTCACCGACACCGCGGCGAACGACGCTGAGCCACCCCCTGGCGACCAACTCACGGCGCTGCTCGCCACGGAGGAACGCGCCAGCCGCACGGACCCCTACCGGCACGTCGCAGCGCTCCTCCACCTGTGCGGAGTACGAGCCGCCACAGCCTGACCTGATCGGACCCGCACCGCAGGCTGACCCGCCCCGCTCCCGGTGATACTCCGGGCATGGACCGCTCTCGTACCCGCAGCGCCCGGCTGGCGCTCGTGCTGACCTCCGCCGGCTGCGCAGCCGCGCTGCTCGGCGGCTGCTCCAGCTCCGACGCCGCGCAACCCGATACGGCCAGCCAGGCCGCTGCGCCCGCGCAGGCCAGCGCCGACGACCTCCAGCAGGACTACCAGAAGGTGATCAAGGACGTTCTGCCGTCGGTCGTCCAGATCAACGCCGAGGACGGTCTCGGCTCCGGGGTCGTCTACGACGCCCAGGGCCATATCGTCACCAACGCCCATGTGGTGGGCGAGGAGAAGACCTTCACGGTCACCTCGCCCACCGGCGAGGAGCCGCACACCGCGAAGCTGGTCTTCAGCTACCCCGAGCAGGATCTCGCGGTCATCAAACTCGACGACCCGCCCACCGAACTCAAAGCAGCCCAGTTCGCCGACTCGACGAAGGTCGAGGTCGGCCAGCTGGTACTCGCCATGGGCTCCCCGCTCGGTCTCTCCTCCAGCGTCACCCAGGGCATCGTCTCGGCGACCGGCAGGACCGTCAGCGAGGGCCGCGCGGGCGGCGGCACCGGGGCCACCATCGCCGGCATGGTGCAGACCTCGGCGGCGATCAATCCCGGCAACAGCGGTGGTGCGCTGGTCAACCTGGACGGCCAGGTCATCGGCATCCCCACGCTCGCGGCCACCAGTCCGGAGCTGGGGGACAGCGCGGCGCCCGGCATCGGGTTCGCGATCCCGGCGTCGATGGTCAGGACGGTCGCCGACCAGATCGTGCGGGACGGCAGGGTCACCGACTCCGGGCGGGCGGCGCTCGAGATCACCGGCCGCACGGTGGTCGGCGACGACTACCGCCCCGCGGGGGTGGCGGTCGTCGCCACCGAGTCCGGTGGGGCGGCGGACGAGGCGGGGATCGAGCCGGGGGACATCCTGACCGGGGTCGGCGACGCGGACATCACCACCACCACGTCGCTCGCGGAGGCGCTGGCCTCCGAGAAGCCGGGGGACGAGGTCGAGGTGACCTACTCGCGCGACGGCGCGGAGCGCACGACGACGGTCACCCTCGGCGAACGCTAGGCCGCCGCGCCCGTGGTTTCACGGGGGTACCCCGTGTCCCCTCCCCGGAGGGGTGTCGCCCTGCGGCCCAGGCGAGACCGGTCACCAGGGTCGGTGGGTTGTGCCCACCCGTTCCGCCCTTGCGGAACGTATGCCCACAACAGTCAGACGGGACGTACGCCCACCCACCCGCACAGCCGCTCGCACCCCCACCCACCCGCAGCCGTGGAGCTCACGTGAGGGGGTGGGGTGGGGGGTGCGAGCGGAGCGGGGACTGTGACCTGGGCAGCACGCGGTTCGCAGCTTCCGGGTAACCAGTCGCCGTGAGCACGTACCCCCCACCCCACCCCCGACCCACAGACGCGGGGTCAGTCCGCGCTCAGGGGCATGGGGCCGTAGATCTTGGTGCCGTCCTCGGACAGGGTGACCTGCTCCGCGCCCCCCTCGAGCAGGGCCTTCCAGTGCTCGCCGATCCAGGATTCCGCATCGCCCTGCGTGGTGAACTCCTCAGGCTCCACCGCAGGCGCCACCTCAGTCCCGTCGGCCTTCTCGAACCGCCACGTCCACGCCACCATGCCAGCCTCCAGGTTCCCGCCCAAGATCCGATTCGTGCCAGCAGCCTATCCGGGCGCGCAAGACCCACGCGGACGCGGGAGGATCGTCCCCGTGGAACTGACTCTGCTGGGCACCGGTGCCCCCGAAGGCCTGCCCCGTCCCGACTGCCGCTGCGCCGCCTGCGCCAGCGCACGCGGTGACCGCGCCCGCGCCGCGACGGCGCTCCTGGTCGACGGGGTACTGCTGCTCGACCTCACTCCGGGCGCCGCCTTCGCCGCCGCCCGCGCCGGGCACACACTCAGCGGCGTACGCCAGGTACTGCTCTCGCACCCGCACAACGGCCCGGCAGTCGAACACCCCGCCGGTCTCCCCGCGTCCGGCCGGGTGCCCGACGGCCGCGAGCTGGCGCTGCTCAGCGGCCACCGGGTCCGCGCGCTGCCGATGGACGCGCCCGGTACGGGCTACGAGGTGACGGCCCCCGACGGCCAGCGCCTGCTGTATCTGCCGCCGGGCGCCGGACCCGCCGGACTCGACCACCCCGCCCCGTACGACATGGTGCTCGCCGACCTCACCGGCCGCCCCGACGCCCTGGCCCGGCTGCGCGCGGCGGGCGCGGTCACCGCGGCCACCGACGTGATCGCCGTCCATCTGAGCCACGACGCCCCGGTGGGTCCTGAGCTGCACCGCAGGCTCGCGGCCGCGGGCGCGCGCACGGTGCCGGACGGCACGACGCTGGTGGTCGGCGAGTACCACGCGGTGCCCGACGTGCCGCGCCGCACGCTGGTGCTGGGCGGCGCGCGCTCGGGCAAGTCCGTGGAGGCCGAGCGGCGTCTGGAGTCGTTCCCCGGCGTGGTGTACGTGGCGACGGGCGGCAGCCGCGAGGGCGACCCGGACTGGGCGGCCAGGGTGACCGCGCACCGCGAACGGCGTCCGGGGGCGTGGCGCACCGAGGAGACCTGCGACCTGGCGCCGCTGCTGGACGAGGACGGGCCCGCGCTGCTGATCGACTGTCTGTCGCTGTGGCTGACCGACGCGATGGACCAGGTGGACGCCTGGGACGACGCCAAGTGGGCCGCGGGCGGCAGCCGTGCGCTGCGCCAGCGGGTGGACGCCCTGGTCGAGGCGGTACGGCAGACCCGGCGCACGGTCGTGGCGGTGTCCAACGAGGTCGGCTCGGGCGTCGTGCCCGCGACCGCGTCCGGCCGCCGGTTCCGCGATGAACTCGGGCGGCTGAACGCGGCGTTCGCCGCGGAGTGCGAGCAGGTGCTGCTGGTCGTGGCAGGCCAGCCGCTGGTGCTACGCGGCTGACGACACCAGCACGGCACAACACAACACGGCACAGCACACGTCAGGTTCACCGGCAGGGCGCGCCCGTGTTCGACACATCCCGGTACTGTTCGGCGAATGAGCTCGCTGAATCTCGACGACTTCTCCGACCTGATCGAGCGCCCCGACGGCGGGGTCCGCCGCGACGCCGAAGAACGCAGGGAACGCCTGGCGGTGCCGCCTGGCGCACTCGGCCGCCTGGACGAGCTGGGCGAGTGGCTCGCGGCCGCGCAGTCCGCGGTACCGGTGAAGCCGGTCACCCAGCCGCGGGTGGTCCTGTTCGCCGGGGACCACGGGATCGCGGAGCTCGGCGTGTCGGCCCGGCCTGCGGGCGGTGCCCGAGACCTGGTCCACGCGGTGCTCGCGGGCGAGAGCCCGGTCGCGGTGCTGGCCCGCGGCAGTGAGGTGCCGGTGCGGGTCGTGGACCTGGCCGTCGACTGCGATCCGGCCGAGCTGCCCGACGACGTCGTACGCCATCGCGTACGGCGGGGCTCGGGGCGCATCGACATCGAGGACGCGCTCACGGCTGACGAGGTGGAACAGGCGTTTCGGGCGGGGATGGCGGTCGCCGACGAAGAGGCGGACTCCGGTACCGACCTGGTCGTCCTGGGCGACCTCAGCGTCGGCGGTACGACGGTGGCGGCCACGCTGGTCGCGGCGCTGTGCGGCACCGACGCGTCTGTGGTGACGGGACGTGGCGGGCGGCGCATCGACGACCTGACCTGGATGCGCAAGTGCGCGGCGGTACGGGACGCGTTGCGGCGGGCCCGACCGGTGCTGGGCGACCAGTTGGAGCTGCTGCGTACGGTCGGCGGCGCGGATGTCGCGGCCGCGACCGGTTTTCTGCTGCAGTGCGCGGTGCGGCGGCTGCCGGTGATCCTGGACGGCGTGGTGTCGGCGGCCTGCGCGCTGGTGGCGCAGCGGATCGCTTTCAGGGCACCCGACTGGTGGCTGGCCGGGCAGTCCAGCGGGGAGCCAGCGCAGGCGAAGGCGCTGGACCGACTGGCTCTTGACCCGCTGCTCTCGCATGACGTGACGGTGGGTGAGGGGGCCGGCGCGGTACTGGCGTTGCCACTGGTACGCGCGGCGGCCCTACTGGCAGCCGAGCTGCCAGAGGCCCCAACCGCTCGCCCCTGACCGGCCAAGCAACCGCCCACGAGGCCGAGACGGCCAGCCACAGCCCGAAAGGGCCCGAGGCAGGGCGAGAGGAACCGGGACGAGAAGGGCCAACGCGAGAAGCCGTGGCGCGAGAGAAACCGCGGCACGAGAGAAGCCGGAGCGAGAAACCGCAGGACGAAAGGCGACTGGACAAGACAAGAGAGGCGGCACGAGAGGGGACCGGGGCGAGAGGAACCGGGACGAGAAGGGCCAACGCGAGAAGCCAAGGCGAGAAACCGCGGCGCGAGAGGCGGCACGAGAAAGCCGCGGCGCGGGATAGCCTGCGCGGGATGACCGCGATGCCCTCCTCCCCCGCCACCGCCGCACCTCTCGGCGACGGTCTGCGCTTCGCCTTCGGCACGCTGACCGTGCTGCCCGTCCGGGTGACCCGCTGGGACCGCGCCGCGGCTCGTACCGGCATGCTGTGCGCGCCCGTGGCGGGGCTCGTGGTCGGGCTCGCCGCGGCCGCGCTCGGCACGGCGCTGCTGCTCGCGGGCGCCGGGCCGCTGCTCGCGGCGGTCGGCAGCGCGGCGGTGCCCGCCGCGCTGACCCGCGGCCTGCACCTGGACGGCCTCGCCGACACCGCGGACGGCCTGGGCAGCGGCAAGCCCGCCGCGGACGCGCTGGACATCATGAAGCGCTCGGACATCGGCCCGTTCGGCGTCGTCACGCTGCTGTTCGTGCTGCTCGCCCAGGTGGCGGCGCTCGCCCAGGCGTACGACGGCGGCTGGGCCCGCGGCGCCCTGGCCGCCGTCGTCTCGGCGGTCGCCGCGCGCACCGCCCTGACCCTCGCCTCCCGCACCGGCGTGCCCGCCGCCCGGCCCGAGGGGCTCGGCGCGGCGGTGGCCGGGACGGTCCCGGCCGCCGCCGCGCTGCTGGTGCTCGCCGCCGTCACGGCGGCGGCCGCCGGCACCGGCGTCGCCTTCGGGACGTACGACCTGATCCGCTGCGCCCTCGCCGTGCCGCTCGCGGCGGGCACCGCGGAGCTGCTGCTGCGGCACTGCACGCGCCGCTTCGGCGGGGTCACCGGCGATGTGTTCGGGGCACTCGCCGAAACCGCCGCTACGACCGCCCTCGTCGTGCTCGCGACAGGCTGACGGGCGTAGGCTCGCCCAGGACCTGGGGCACCAACCCAAATGCCCGCCATGACCCTGAATCGAAGACCCTGAATCGAAAGAGAGATCTCACCACCGTGACTGCTCTGACTCACAGCACCTCCACCGCGTCGGGCCTGCGCGCCGACGCGATCGTGGTCGGTGTCGCGAAGGGCGCCAAGGGGCCGGTGCTCGCGCCGGGCTCCGAGGCCGTGGACAAGGCGTTCGACGGAAAGCTCGGCTCCGTCCTGGAGACCCTCGGCGCCTCGGGCGGCGAGGGCGAGGTGACGAAGCTGCCGTCGCCGGACGGTCTGAAGGCCCCGGTCGTCCTCGCGGTCGGACTCGGAACGGTTCCCAAGAAGAACGAGACCTACGGCACGGACGAGCTGCGCCGCGCGGCCGGCGCCGCCGCCCGCGCGCTGACCGGCGTCAAGAAGGCCGCGTTCGCGCTGCCTGTCGACGACGCCGACGGCCTCGGGGCGATCGCCGAGGGCGCGGCCCTCGGCGGGTACTCCTTCGACGCCTACAAGGGCGACGCCAAGGCCGACAGCGCCGACGCCAAGGGGAACAAGGGGAAGAGCAAGGGCAAGGAGGCCAGCGGCCCGCTCGCCGAGGCCGTGCTCGTCGGCGGCAAGCCGCGTGACAAGGCCTACAAGGCCGCGCTGGCGCGGGCCACCACGGTCGCCGAGGAGCTGAACCGCTGCCGCGACCTGGTCAACTCCCCGCCGAACGACCTCAACCCCGAGGCCTTCGCCGCGGTCGCCCAGGCCGCGGGCAAGGAGCACGGCCTGAAGGTGCAGGTGCTGGACGAGAAGGCGCTCGCCAAGGGCGGCTTCGGCGGCATCCTCGGCGTCGGCGCGGGCTCCGAGGCGCCGCCGCGCCTGGTGAAGATCTCGTACACGCACGCCAAGGCCAAGAAGCACCTGGCGCTGGTCGGCAAGGGCATCACCTACGACTCGGGCGGCATCTCGCTGAAGCCCGCCGGGCACAACGAGACGATGAAGTGCGACATGAGCGGCGCCGCCGCCGTGTTCGCGGCCGTCGTCGCGGTCGCCCGGCTCGGCCTTGAGGTGAACGTCACCGGCTGGCTGGCGCTCGCCGAGAACATGCCGTCCGGCTCCGCGACCCGCCCCGGCGACGTGCTGCGGATGTACAGCGGCAAGACCGTCGAGGTCCTGAACACCGACGCCGAGGGCCGCCTCGTGCTGGCCGACGCGATCACCAAGGCGTCCGAGGACAAGCCGGACGCGATCGTCGACGTGGCGACCCTGACCGGCGCCATGGTGCTGGCGCTCGGCCACCGCGCGTTCGGCATCATGGCCAACGACGACGCGTTCCGCGCCTCGATCCACGAGATCGCGGAGGAGGTCGGCGAGCCGTCCTGGCCGATGCCGCTCCCGGCCTATCTGAGCAAGGGCATGGAGTCGCCGACCGCCGACATCGCCAACATGGGCGAGCGGATGGGCGGCGGTCTGGTCGCCGGTCTGTTCCTCAAGGAGTTCGTCGGCGAGGGCATCACCTGGGCGCACCTGGACATCGCGGGCCCGGCCTTCAACGAGAGCGGGCCGTACGGCTACACGCCCAAGGGCGGCACCGGTTCCGCCGTACGCACCCTGGTCCGGCTGGCCGAGCGCACCGCGTCGGGCGACCTGGGCTGAAGCGGCGTGTGACGTCCCCCACAGGGCCCCGGTGCGGCGACCGCGCCGGGGCCCTGTGGCACGTACGCCGACACCCCCGGCACCTCCGCACACACCCCGCGTCCGCCCTGCGCACGCCGCGCGCGGACAGGGGGACACCCGTCTCATCCACAGGCCCGACGTCCCGTCTCGCGCGGACAAGTGCAAAGATGGGTTCTCGGCAGGACAGGGCCCCCACCAAAGGGCCGAAGGACAAAGCGGCCGAACACCAGCCGCCGAGCGGTCGTCCAGACCGCCGACCGGCGCACATGCATGGAGGACGTGACGTGGCGAACGACGCCAGCACCGTTTTCGACCTAGTGATCCTCGGCGGCGGTAGCGGCGGTTACGCCGCGGCGCTGCGCGCTTCGCAGCTGGGTCTGGACGTCGCCCTGATCGAGAAGGGCAAGATGGGCGGCACCTGCCTGCACAACGGCTGCATCCCCACGAAGGCCCTGCTGCACGCGGGCGAGGTCGCCGACCAGACCCGCGAGAGTGAGCAGTTCGGCGTCAAGGCCACCTTCGACGGCGTCGACATGGCGGCCGTGCACAAGTACAAGGACGACGTGATCACCGGCCTGTTCAAGGGCCTGACGGGGCTGCTGACCTCGCGCAAGGTGACCATCATCGAGGGCGAGGGCCGTCTCTCGTCGCCCACGTCCGTGGACGTGAACGGCCAGCGTGTGCAGGGCCGCCACATCCTCCTCGCCACGGGCTCCGTGCCGCGTTCGCTGCCCGGCCTGGAGATCGACGGCGACCGCATCATCTCCTCGGACCACGCGCTGGTCATGGACCGCGTCCCGCAGTCCGCGATCGTGCTGGGCGGCGGCGTCATCGGCGTCGAGTTCGCCTCCGCGTGGAAGTCCTTCGGGGCCGAGGTCACGGTGATCGAGGGCCTCAAGCACCTGGTTCCGGTCGAGGACGAGAACTCCTCGAAGCTCCTGGAGCGCGCCTTCCGCAAGCGCGGGATCAAGTTCAACCTGGGCACCTTCTTCGAGAAGGCCGAGTACACCGAGAACGGCGTCCGCGTCACGCTCGCCGACGGCAAGACCTTCGAGGCCGAGGTGCTGCTGGTCGCCATCGGCCGCGGCCCGGTCTCGGCCGGTCTCGGCTACGAGGAGCAGGGCGTCGCGATGGACCGCGGCTTCGTCCTGGTGGACGAGTACATGCAGACCAACGTGCCGACCATCTCGGCCGTCGGCGACCTGGTGCCGACCCTCCAGCTCGCGCACGTCGGCTTCGCCGAGGGCATCCTGGTGGCGGAGCGGCTGGCCGGTCTCAAGACCGTGCCGATCGACTACGACGGTGTGCCGAGGGTGACGTACTGCCACCCGGAGGTCGCCTCGGTGGGCCTGACCGAGGCGAAGGCCAAGGAGGTCTACGGTGCGGACCGGGTCGTCGCGATGAAGTTCAACCTCGGCGGCAACGGCAAGAGCCGGATCCTCAAGACCCAGGGCGAGATCAAGCTCGTCCAGGTCAAGGACGGCGCCGTGGTCGGTGTCCACATGGTCGGCGACCGCATGGGTGAGCAGATCGGCGAGGCGCAGCTCATCTACAACTGGGAGGCGCTGCCCGCCGAGGTCGCGCAGCTCATCCACGCGCACCCGACGCAGAACGAGGCGCTCGGCGAGGCCCACCTGGCGCTGGCCGGGAAGCCGCTGCACGCGCACGACTAGTCCGTGTTCTCGCGAGAGCGCACCCCCTGCCACATCAGTTCGTAAGGAGCAACCGAAACCATGGCGGTTTCCGTAACACTGCCGGCGCTCGGCGAGAGCGTGACCGAAGGCACCGTCACCCGTTGGCTGAAGGCCGAGGGTGAGCGTGTGGAGGCCGACGAGCCGCTGCTCGAGGTCTCCACCGACAAGGTCGACACCGAGATCCCCGCGCCCGCCGCCGGTGTCCTGGCGTCCATCAAGGTCGCCGAGGACGAGACGGTCGAGGTCGGCGCCGAGCTGGCCATCATCGACGACGGCAGTGGCGCCCCCGCCGCTGCCGAGGCCCCCGCGGCTCAGGCCGCACCCGCCGAAGCCCCTGCGGCCGAGGCTCCCGCCGCTGAGGCGCCCGCCGCCGAGGCCCCCGCGGCCCCGGCTCAGGACAGCGCCGCCCAGGCCGCTCCGGCCGGTGGCGCCACCGGTACCGACGTCACGCTGCCCGCGCTGGGCGAGTCGGTCACCGAGGGCACCGTGACCCGTTGGCTCAAGGAGGTCGGTGAGTCGGTCGAGGCCGACGAGCCGCTGCTTGAGGTCTCCACCGACAAGGTCGACACCGAGATCCCGGCGCCCGCCTCTGGCGTGCTCCTGGAGATCGTGGTCGGCGAGGACGAGACGGCTGAGGTCGGCGCCAAGCTGGCCGTCATCGGCGTCGAGGGCGCCGCTCCGGCCGCTGCTCCGGCTCCGGCCGCTCCAGCCCCCGCCGCCGCTGAGGCCCCGGCGCCCGCCGCTGAGGCTCCGGCTCCGGCTGCCGCTGCGGCTCCCGCCCCGGCGGCTCCGGCTGCCCCGGCTGCTCCGGCTCCGGCCGCGCCTGCTGCTCCGGCTCAGGCTCCGGCTCCGGCCGCGCCTGCCGCTCAGGCTCCGGCTGCTCCGGCTGCCCCGGCTCCGGCCGCCGCTGACGCCGAAGGCGCGTACGTCACGCCGCTGGTCCGCAAGCTCGCCGCCGAGCACGGCGTCGCGCTGTCGGCCGTCAAGGGCACCGGCGTCGGCGGTCGTATCCGCAAGCAGGACGTCATCGCCGCCGCCGAGGCCGCGAAGGCCGCCGCTCCGGCTCCGGCCGCCGCTGCCGCCCCCGCCGCGTCGAAGGCCCCGGCCCTCGAGGCGTCCCCGCTGCGCGGTCAGACGGTCAAGATGACCCGGATGCGCAAGGTCATCGGCGACAACATGATGAAGGCGCTGCACGACCAGGCCCAGCTGACCTCGGTCGTCGAGGTCGACGTCACCAAGCTGATGAAGCTGCGCGCCCAGGCCAAGGACGCCTTCGCCGCCCGTGAGGGCGTCAAGCTGTCCCCGATGCCGTTCTTCGTGAAGGCCGCCGCCCAGGCGCTGAAGGCCCACCCGGTCATCAACGCCCGGATCAACGAGGCCGAGGGCACCATCACCTACTTCGACACCGAAAACGTCGGTATCGCGGTGGACTCCGAGAAGGGCCTGATGACCCCGGTCATCAAGGGTGCGGGCGACCTCAACCTGGCCGGTATCGCCAAGAGGACCGCGGAGCTCGCGGGCGCGGTGCGCGCCAGCAAGATCACCCCGGACGACCTGGCGGGCGCCACCTTCACGATCAGCAACACCGGCTCGCGCGGTGCGCTGTTCGACACCATCATCGTGCCGCCGAACCAGGTCGCCATCCTGGGCATCGGCGCCACCGTGAAGCGTCCGGTGGTCATCGACCACCCGGACCTCGGCGAGACCATCGCCATCCGCGACATGACGTACGTCGCGCTCTCCTACGACCACCGTCTGGTGGACGGCGCCGACGCCGCCCGCTACCTGACGGCCGTCAAGGCGATCCTGGAGGCTGGCGAGTTCGAGGTCGAGCTCGGTCTGTAACGCTCGTCTCATCAGCGTGAATGCCCCCGTCCGGACCTGTCCGGGCGGGGGCTTCGCCGTATTGTCTAGGGCGTCGACGCTTGTCCAGGGCCTCGCCGCCCTTCTTAAGGAGCACGCATGACCACGCCCGTCGCCCACCACTCGCTGCGCGAACACATCCGCGAGCACATCGTGGAGGGCATCGTGAGCGGCCGCTGGCAGCCGGGCGAGCGGATCGTGGAGCGTCGCATCGCCGTCGAGCTGGAGGTCAGCCAGACGCCCGTACGGGAGGCCCTGCGCGAGCTGGAGGCGCTGCGGCTGATCGAGTCGGCGCCCAACAAGGGCGTACGGGTGCGGAACCTGTCGGCGGCCGACCTGGAGGAGATCTACCCGGTACGGGCCGGTCTTGAGCAGATCGCGGCCGAGCTGGCGGCGGCGCGGCTCGCCGATGACGTGTCGGTGCTCGAACCCTCGGTCGCGGCGCTGTACGAGGCGGACCGGGCGGCGGACGGCGAGGCGCAGGTGCGGCACACGGTGGCCTTCCACCGGGAGCTGGTGCGCGCGGCCGGGAACTCGGTGCTGCTGCACACCTGGGAGGGCCTGGGCATCGAGGTGTTCACGGCGCTGTCCATCCGCTGGCTGGGCACGCGCCAGCAGTCCTACGCGGAGGAGCACGAGGCACTCGTGGAGGCCTTCCGGGGCCGCGACCCGCGCATCGGCGAGCTGGTCAAGTCCCACGTCCTGGGCTGCGCCCCACGCGCGTAGCGCGGCAAGTCCCCGACCCGAGCCCCCCAACCCGCGCCCGATTCACCCCAAATTTCCGGCACCCGGTGCCTAAATCCAAGGCACCGGGTGCCGACTTCTGCCCATACGTTAAATTAGCCTGTCGAATCCTTTGATCGATCATCGATCAATTGCTTACAGTCGACGGCGGGCTGCACCCAGCCCACCGCCCTGTCCTGCCAGCCAGGGCCATCTCCACCCCCCTCCTCCCGTCTCACGGCGCGGGGGATTCCTGTCCGGAAGGCGGCGATCATGACCGACCCCGTAGGCAAGCTTCCGAGCCAGCTCGACCAGCTGCCGGACCGCGACCCCGAAGAGACCGCCGAGTGGGCGGCCTCGCTGGACGCCGTGAGCGAGCACGCCGGCGCACACCGCGCCGAGTACCTGATGCGCCGTACGCTGCACCACGCCGAGCAGGCGGGCCTCGCCCTGCCCCGGCTCCTTGAGACGGACTACGTCAACACCATCCCGTCCGCCGCCGAGCCCGCCGCCGAAGGCGACCCGGAGCTGGAGCGCAAGATCACCGCGTGGAACCGCTGGAACGCGGCCGCGATGGTCACCCGCGGCTCCAAGCACGGCGTGGGCGGGCACATAGCCACCTTCGCGTCGGCCGCCTGGCTGTACGAGACTGGCTTCAACCACTTCTTCCGCGGCAAGGAGCAGGACGGCTCCGGCGACCAGCTCTACATCCAGGGCCACGCCTCGCCCGGCATCTACGCCCGCGCCTTCCTGGACGGCCGCCTCACCGAGCAGCACCTCGACAACTTCCGCCAGGAGGCGGGCGGCCAGGGCATCCCGTCCTACCCGCACCCGCGGCGGCTGCCCTGGCTGTGGGAGTTCCCCACGGTCTCCATGGGCCTGGGCCCGCTCTCCGCGATCTACCAGGCGCGGTTCAACCGCTATCTGACCAACCGCGGCATCAAGGACGTCTCGAACTCGCACGTCTGGGCGTTCCTCGGCGACGGCGAGATGGACGAGCCCGAGTCGACCGCGGCGCTGGCGCTCGCCTCCCGCGAGGGTCTGGACAACCTGACCTTCGTCATCAACTGCAACCTCCAGCGCCTGGACGGCCCGGTCCGCGCCAACTTCAAGATCGTGCAGGAGCTGGAGGCCCAGTTCCGCGGCGCGGGCTGGAACGTCGTGAAGTCGCTGTGGGGCAACGCCTGGGACGAGCTGTTCCAGCTCGACACCACCGGCGCCCTGGTCCGCCGCCTCCGCGAGGTCCCGGACGCGCAGATCCAGACGTACCAGACCCGCGACGCCGCCTATATCCGCGAGCACTTCTTCGGCTCCGAGCCCGCGCTCGTCGAGCTGGCCAGACTGCTCAGCGACGACAAGATCATCGAGTGCTTCCACGCCTCGCGCGGCGGCCACGAGCCGTCCAAGGTGTACGCGGCGTACAAGGCGGCCCTGTCCCACCGGGGCGCCCCGACCGTGATCCTCGCGCAGACCGTGAAGGGCTTCACGCTCGGCGAGGGCTTCGAGTCCAAGAACGCCAACCACCAGATGAAGAAGCTGACCGAGGACGAGTTCAAGGGCATGCGCGACCTGCTCGGGCTCCCGATCTCGGACGCGCGGTTCGAGGACGGCGTGGTGCCCTACGGCCACCCCGGCGAGAACTCCCCCGAGGTCCGCTACCTCCAGGAGCGCCGCGCCGCGCTCGGCGGCCCCGCCCCGGCCCGCCGTACGCACCCGGTCGCGCCGCTGCCCGCGCCCGCCGACAAGGCATTCGCCTCCTTCGACAAGGGCTCCGGCACGCAGTCGGTGGCCACCACGATGGCCTTCGTCCGCCTGGTCAAGGACCTGATGCGGGACAAGACCTCCGGCAAGCGCTGGGTGCCGATCGTCCCGGACGAGGCCCGCACCTTCGGCATGGAGTCGCTGTTCCCCTCGCTCGGCATCTACTCGCCCAAGGGGCAGACGTACGAGCCGGTCGACCGCGACCAGCTGATGTACTACCGCGAGGCCAAGGACGGGCAGATCCTCAACGAGGGGATCACCGAGGCCGGTTCGATGGCCGACTTCATCGCCGCCGCCTCGTCGTACGCGACGCACGGCGAGACGATGATCCCGTTCTACATCTTCTACTCGATGTTCGGCTGGCAGCGCACCGCCGACCAGATGTGGCAGCTCGCCGACCAGCTCGGCAAGGGCTTCCTGATCGGCGCGACGGCCGGTCGTACGACGCTGACGGGCGAGGGCCTGCAGCACGCCGACGGCCACTCGCCGGTGATCGCGGCCACCAACCCGGCGGCGCTCACCTACGACCCGGCGTTCGCCTACGAGGTCGCGGCCATCGTCAAGGACGGCCTGCGCCGCATGTACGGCGAGCAGCCGGAGGACGTCTTCTACTACCTCACGGTCTACAACGAGCCGATGCCGCAGCCCGCCAAGCCCGAGGGCGTGGACGAGGGCATCGTGCGCGGCCTGTACCGCTTCAACACGGCCGAGTCGGCGGGCGTCACGGTCCCCGCCGACGCCCCGCGCACCCAGCTGCTGTCCTCCGGCACGGCGATCCACTGGGCGCTCAAGGCCCAGCAGCTGCTGGCCGACGAGTGGGGCGTGGCCGCCGACGTATGGTCCGCGACCTCCTGGACCGAGCTGCGCCGGGACGCCCTGGAGTGCGACGAGGCGCTGCTGCGCGGCGAGGAGCGCACCCCGTACGTCCGGCAGGCCCTGGCGGGCGTCGAGGGCCCGGTGCTCGCGGTCAGCGACTACATGCGCCAGGTCCCGGACCAGATCGCGCAGTGGGTCGAGCAGGACTACACCTCGCTGGGCGCGGACGGCTTCGGCCTGTCCGACACCCGCGACGCGGCGCGCCGCCACTTCGGCATCGACGCCGAGTCGATCGTCGTCGGGTCGCTGGCCCAGCTGGCCCGGCGCGGCGAGGTTCCGGCCTCGGCGGTCAAGGAGGCCCGCGAGAAGTACGGGCTGTGACCCGGTAGCCCAGCCCCCGGCGCCCGCCGGGCGGCGGGGCAGTACAGCGGCCGGTGGGGACCAGGCGAACAAACTGGTCCCCACCGGCCGTTGCGCCGTTTTACGATCTTGCGCGTCAACTCCCCACAGGAAGGCGCGTATCTTCATGAGGAAGATCCTCATCGCCCTGCTCGCAGGCGTGATGTTGCTGGGCGGTCCGGCCGTGGCGGCCGCCAGCACCCCTGCCCCCAAGTCCGCATCGGTGGCGGCCGTTCAGACGACCGTCGCCATAAAGGCGGCGAAGGCCCCCAAGCTCCGCAAACTGTACGACTACCGCTTCACGGTCAAGAAGGACTGCACCAGCAGCATCGTCGGCTGCGGCGGACGGCCCACCGTGAAGGCCCACCCCAGCAAGGCCTGGGCGAAGCTGAAGAGTTGCTTCAACTGTGTCTTCCCGGTGAGCGGCGCGCCCAAGAAGTTCCCCGGCAACGGCCAGTACATCAAGCTGAAGGCCTGCGCCTCCGGGATCTTCTGCAAGAACGCTCCGGTCCGGTACTACGACCGCGCCGGTTACAGCTGGCAGTTCACCGCGCAGAAGGGGCACTTCGACGGCCCTGGCTCCAAGGTGTACTTCAAGTGGTACCAGGACTCGAACAAGAACCTGAAGCTGCGCGTCTGGGCCTATGTCGCCAGCCCGAGCGTGCCGGACTCGCTCAACAAGTCCTTCGCGAAGCAGACATGGAAGAAGTTCGCCGACAACATGGCGAAGAAGCTCTGCCCGCGCACATGGCAGTGCAAGTACTGACACACCAGTGGTGAGCGGGGCCCCGGCGTTCTCACACGCCGGGGCCCCGCTCGCTGTCATTCCTCCGGGTCCGGGTGGGACCGGAGTCGGAGGATGGCGGCCGCCAGGCCGCCCCATACGATGACGATGGACACGACCATCATCACCACGGCACCCGTCGACATCAGCTCTTCCTCTCGTTCGGGGCGTCCGCGCCGTCCGCGCCGTCCGCGTCCAGCGCGGCGTCCTTGTCGGCCTGCCGCCAGGGAATCAGCGAGATCAGGATGCCGACGAGGAGCGCGCCGATCGCGACGCTCCACCCGGTGGCCAGCAGGAATCCGGTGGAGAAGTCCCCGTAGTTCTTGTCGAACTCGTCGATCAGCGAGTCCACCAGCACCCAGCCGAGCACCACCGGGGTGATGACGCCCAGGCAGATCTTCCACCAGTGGCCCAGCTTGACCGCCGATGTGGCGTCGGCGTCCCGTTGCAGCATCGGCAGCTTGCCCAGCAGCCATCCCACCACGATCACGCTGACCAGCGCCGCGAACGCGATGCCGTACTGGTTGATGAAGTGGTCCGCGGCGTCCAGGTAGTTGAGCCCGTTGTCCGTCGGGTACAGCACGATCGACACCACGGCCACCGCCCCGCCGACGCCGAACACGGCGAGTCCGCGGCTCATTCCGGTGCGGTCCTGCACCGCGGAGACGACCACCTGCACGATGCTGATCAGCGAGGACAGACCGGCGATCACCAGCGACCCGAAGAACAGCACGCCGAAGAACGCCCCGGCGGGCATCTCGGAGATGATCGTCGGGAAGGCGATGAAGGCCAGCACCAGGCCGCCGCCGGCGTCGTCCACCTGGCCCCCGGTGGAGGCGGCCATGAAGCCGAGCGTCGCGAAGACGCCGATACCGGCCAGCAGTTCAAAGGAGCTGTTGGCGAGTCCGGCCACCAGCGCGGACCCGGTGAGGTCGGCGCGGCGTCGCAGATAGGAGGCGTAGGTGACCATGATGCCGAACCCGACCGACAGCGAGAAGAAGATCTGGCCGTAGGCCGCGACCCAGACGCCGCTGTCCTTCAGCGCCGCCCAGTCCGGCGAGAAGAAGGCGTCCAGACCGATCTCCGCGCCGTCCAGCGTGAGCGCCCTGACGACCAGGATCAGGAAGAAGACGACCAGCAGCGGGATGAAGATCTTGTTGGCCGCCTCGATGCCCCGCCGGACGCCGAAGCCCAGAATGATCAGGACGACCACCCAGATGGCGATCAGCGGCCAGAGCACACCGGGCACATACGAGGAGATGCCGCCGGGCTCGTCGGCCACCTTCAGGAAGTCGCCGATCAGGAAGGCCGCGGGGTCGTCGCCCCACTGCTGGCCCACCGAGAAGCCGACGTACCGCACCGCCCAGGCGAGGATCACGGCGTAGTAGGTGGCGATGACGAAGGAGATCGCGACCTGCCACCAGCCGATCGCCTCGGCCGGGCGGGCCAGTCGGCGGAACGCCGCCGGGGGCGACTGCCGGTACTTGCGCCCGATCGAGTACTCCATGATGAGCAGCGGCAGACCGGCGGTGAGCAGCGCGATCAGGTACGGCAGCAGAAACGCGCCGCCGCCGTTGTCGAAGGCGACGGCGGGAAACCGCCAGATGTTGCCGAGCCCGATGGCTGAGCCGATCGCGGCCAGCAGGAATCCTGCGCGTGTGCCCCACTGCTCGCGGGGTTGGTTGGACATAGCGTGCGCCCCTTGCGTGCCTTGGGCTGGATACGACCCAGGTCCGGATACGACCGGATCGGGAAGCATGTGATCGATTTCGAGAGCACGTTAGCAGCGGGGCCGCGTCCGGTCGTCCAGGCCGACGCGCGACACCGTCCAGGCCGACGCGCGGCACAATGCGGCCATGCGCGCAGCCCGACTCATCAAACTGGTTCTTCTGCTCCAGGCCCGCCCCGCGATGACCGCGGCCGAACTGGCGCGGGAACTGGAGGTGTCCGAGCGGACCGTCACCCGCGACGCCCAGGCGCTGTCCGAGGCCGGTGTCCCGGTCTACGCGGACCGGGGCCGGGGCGGCGGCTACCGGCTGGTCGGCGGCTACCGTACCCGCCTCACCGGCCTCGGCCGGGACGAGGCCGAGGCGCTGTTCCTGTCCGGACTGCCCGGCGCGCTGCGCGAGATGGGGCTCGCGGAGGCGGCGTCCGCGGCCCGTCTCAAGGTCTCCGCCGCGCTGCTCCCCTCGCTGCGGGACGCCCCGCGGAGCGTGGCACAGCGCTTCCATCTGGACGCCCCCGCCTGGTACCAGGAGCCGCGGACGCCCGACGCGCTGCCCGCGCTCGCTGAGGCGGTCTGGGACGACCGGCGTGTCGCGGCCGTGTACCGCCGCCAGGGCGCCGAGGCGGAGCGGGAGTTGGAACCGTACGGGCTGGTGCTGAAGGCGGGCGTCTGGTACTTGTGCGCCCGCGCGACGGACGGTTCCGGCGGGTCGTCCGACACCGGAACCGCCGGCGGTTTCCGGGTGTACCGGATCGACCGCTTCACCGCCGTGTCCGCGCTCGCCGGACACTTCGCGCGCGAAGAGGACTTCGACCTGCCGGACTTCTGGCAGCGGCGGGCGGCCCAGTTCGCCCGCTCCCTCCTGCGCGCCGAGGCGGTGGTACGGCTCTCCGCCGCGGGCGCCCGCCGGCTGCCGTACGTCACCGACGGCGCCGCGGCCCGCGAGGCGCTGGACGCCGCCGACGAGCCCGACGCCGAGGGCCGGGTGACGGTCACGCTGCCCGTGGAGTCCCTGGACGTGGCGTACTCCCAGCTGCTGTCGCTGGGCCCGGAGGCCGAGGTGCGGGAGCCCGCGGAGCTGCGGACGCGACTCGCCGCCGCGGCCACCCGGATGGCCGAGTCGTACGAGCGGAGCGGATGACCGGTCCCCGCGCTGCCGGTAGCGCGGGGACCGGTCACGCGGCGCGGCGTCCCGACTACCGGTATCCGGTCACGTCCGCCTCCCTGCCCGCACCGACGACCTCGGTCATATAGCGCCAGGCGTCCGGCGCCGAGCCGTCGACGTCCGTGAAGCCGTACTCCTTGGCGAGTCCGCCGCTGGACAGCGACCGGCCGTTGAACCGGGACACCTCGGGGTCGGACGCGAGCGCGGCCAGGGCGCGCCCCACGAAGACCGGGCTCTCCGAGATGGCGAAGTGCGGGTCCTGTGCGCAGCCGTCCCGCCAGTTCTCCTCGGTCACCTTGAAGGCGGTGTCGAGCATGAACTCCGAGCGCAGCCAGCCGGGCGTGAGGCACAGCGCCGTACCGCCGTACTCCGCGAGCTCCTCGGCGAGGCCGCGCGCCATCCTGATCGGCGCGGCCTTGGCCAGGTCGTAGTAGAGCGGCTCGCGGTAGTGGCTGTCGTTGTACTCCGCGGTGCCGTCGGTGACCTCGACGACCAGGCCGCCGCGGTTCCTGATCAGCAGCGGCAGCGCGTACCGGCTGGTGACCAGGTGTGTCTCGATGCCGAGGCGCAGCACCCGCAGCCCCTCGTCGAGGTCGTGCTCCCACAGCTTCCGGCCCCACTGGACGTGTGCGTCACCGCCCCAGATGTCGTTGACCAGGATGTCCAGACGGCCGTGCGCGCGGTCGATCCGATCGACGAGCTCCCGCACCCGCTCGGGTTCGAGGTGATCGACCGCGACGCCGATGCCGGCGCCGCCCGCCGCCGTGACCAGTTCGGCGGTCTCCTCGATGGTCTCGGTCGGCCGTCCGACCTCACTGACGTGGTCCCGTGTCGTACGGCCGGTCGCGTAGACCGTGGCCCCGGCCCGGCCGAGCTCCACGGCCATGGCCCGGCCCGCGCCGCGTGTCGCGCCCGCGACGAGGGCGATCTTCCCGTCGAGCGGCTTGCTCTGCTCTGTCGTGAATCCCATACGTCGAGCCTGGCACCGATACCCGACATCTTCTGACGCCATTGCCGAGCGATTCGGCCCACCCGCGGTCGGTCTGTGACCAGTCCGCGGGCGGGCCGATGAATCCGCGCACTCCGGGTGCGTTGGCACCCTCCAGGGACGATCCTGGAGCGGTGGTGACTCCGCTCCCCATCTGAAGGAGGGGGGCTTCCAACCCGAGGGTTGCGGTCCAGCCCGAACCGACCCCTTACGGAGCGTAACGAGATTATCACAGGCCAGGGAAGCCATTCCCCCCACCGGCTGAAGCCGGTGGTCCCCTCGCTAGGAGACCGATGGACGAGACGGAGTTCTGGGAGATCGTCGACAGCACCCGCGAGGACGCCCAGGGCGACCCCGAGGAGCAGGCCGACCTGCTCGTCGAACGCCTGCTGCGGCTCGACCCGGACGTCGTACTCGACTTCGCCCGCCACTTCGAGGCCCGTTACAACCGCGCCTACCGCTGGGACCTGTGGGGCGCCGCGTGTGTGCTGCTCGACGGGGCCAGCGACGACGCGTTCGACTACTTCCGGTGCTGGCTGATCGGGCAGGGCCGGGAGGTCTTCGAGGGCGCGCTGCACGACCCGGACTCGCTGGCCGAGCTGCTGGACGAGTTCGACGAGGAGATCGACGGGGACGGCGAGGAGCTCGGCTACGCGGCGGACGAGGCGTACGAGCAGCTCACCGGGGCCGTCGCGCCCGATCTGGGGATCGCGCCCGCGCCCGCGGAGCCGGAGGGCACGCCGATCGACTTCGAGGACGACGCGGCGCTGGCGCGCTACTACCCGAGGCTGTGGGACCGCTTCGCCCCGGAGTGACACACCGCCGTGCGCTACGGCTTGAGCGAGCGGCCCATCAGGACGTCGTCCACGTACCCGCCCTCGATCAGGAACTCGCCCGGCAGGACGCCCTCGACCTCGAAGCCCTCCGTCTCGTACAGCTTCCTGGCCGGGGTGTTGTGCCCGAGCACCCGCAGCGTGACGCGCGAGGCGCCCTGGTCGCGCGCGTCGGCGCAGGCCGCCCTGACCAGCGCGCGGCCGATGCCGCGCCCGCGTGCCCACGCGGCGACGGCGAAGCCCTGGATCTGCCGTACGTGGACGTGGACGGCGAGCGACGAGGCCGGGAGCAGCCGGACGTACCCCGCGATCCGGCCGTCCGCGCACTCGGCGACGAGGTTCCGCTCGGGCGGCACCCGGTCCGAGAAGAACGGCTCGGTCCCGGTCGGCTTCGGCTGTACGGAGTGCAGCGTGGACCAGGTGTCGTGGTCCAGACGGCTGAGCGCCGCCTCGTCGGTGCGCCGGGCCGGACGTATGCGCGCGTCGGACATGCGGTCACTGTACGGCCGTAGACCCCCTGCCGTCAGGCGTCGTACGGGGCAGGATGGACCCATGCAGGAACCCACGCGGAAACCCACGCAGGAATCGGCACCGGCACCGGCATCAGGACCCGAATCGGGGCCGGAATCGGGACCGGGATCGGGACCGGAGTCGCGTATCGCTGTCGCCGGGGCGTCCGGGCTCATCGGTTCCGCTCTGGTGCGCTCGCTGGAGGCGGACGGGCACCGGGTGCTGCGGCTGGTCCGCAGGGCGGCGCGCGTCGACCATGAGGTCGAGTGGGACCCCAAGCGGAGTTACGTGGACACCGGCGGGCTCGCCGGGTGCACGGCCGTGGTGAACCTGGCCGGGGCGGGCGTCGGCGACCACCGCTGGACGGCCGCGTACAAGCGGGAGCTGCGGGACAGCCGGGTGCTCGGCACCACCGCGCTGGCCGAGGCCGTCGCGGCGCTGGACGAGCCGCCGCGGGTGTTCCTGTGCGGCAGCGCGATCGGGTACTACGGCGACACCGGGGGGCGCGCGGTGGACGAGAGCGCCCCGGCCGGTGACGGGTTCCTGCCGTCGCTGTGTGTGGAGTGGGAGGAGGCGGCGGGCGCGGCCGTGGACGCGGGGGTGCGGACCGTCTTCGCACGCACCGGTCTGGTGGTGGCGCGCGAGGGCGGCGCCTGGGGCCGGATGTTCCCGCTGTTCAAGGCGGGGCTCGGCGGGCGGCTCGGCAGCGGGCGGCAGTACTGGAGCTTTGTCGCGCTGCACGACGAGGTGGCCGCGCTGCGGCGTCTCCTCGCGTCCGACGACCTGTCGGGGCCGGTCAATGTGACGGCCCCGAACCCGGTCACCAACCGCGAGGTGACGGCCGCGATGGGGCGCGCGCTGCACCGCCCGACGCTGTTCCCCGCACCGTCTCCCGCGCTGCGGGTGGTGCTCGGGGAGATGGCGGGCGATGTGCTGTGCAGTCAGCGGGTGCTGCCGAAGCGGCTGCTGGACTCCGGGTTCCGGTTCGCGTTCCCGACGATCGACGGTGCGATCGGCGCGGCGCTGCGCTGACCCTCGCTGTGGCCGCTGTGGCCGCTGTGGCCGCTGTGGCGGCTGTGGCGGCTCCGTTCGCGTCGGCGGCCGTGTGCGACTGGTGTGCGACCGTGCACGGCCGGTGCGCGACTGCGACCGGCCGCGCCCGCCCCTACCCTCGTGGCGAACTCGGGTATCGCTAGCCCCTGTTGAGGGCATGAGGTCCCCATCAGCCGCTCAACCTCTGGGAGGGGCACACGTGCTTGAACCCTCGCAAGAAGCGGACGTCGTCATCGTGGGTTCCGGGGTCGCGGGTCTCTCGGCGGCCCATCAGCTGACCAGCGCCGGAGTCAGCACCCTGGTCCTGGAAGCCGCCCCCTACGTCGGGGGGCGGATGTCCACGGAAGCGGTCGACGGGTTCCGGCTCGACCGGATCGGACAGCTGCTCTCCACCTCGTACCCGGACCTGCGCCGCACGCCGGGCCTCGACGCCCTGGAGCTGAGGCCCTTCGCTCCGGGGGTCCTGGTGCACAGCGACGGCCGCCAGCACCGGACCTGGGAGCCGGGCGGCGGCCTGGACGGCCCCGGCGGCGCGGGCGGGAGCGGGGGGCGCGCGAGAGGCGCGTTCTCTGCGGCGCGCGCCTTCGCGAGCGCCCCCCGGAGCGCCCGGCCGCCGCTGGGCAGCTCGCTCGACCAGGCCCGGCTCGGCGCCTATCTGGCCCGGCTCGCGGCCACCCCCGTCCAGCGCCTGCTGGCCCGTCCGGAGCGGCCCGCCCGGCAGGCCCTGGCGGCGCAGGCGTCGCTTCCCGCGCGCGGGCTGCCGTCGCGCGCCGCCGACGGCTTCGTACGCCCCCTGCTGTCCGCGCTGCTGTGCGACCCGGACCTCACCACGTCCAGCCGGTGCGCGGAGCTCGCGCTGCGCGGCTTCGCGCGCGGCCGCCTCTGTCTGCCCGCGGGCGGCGCCGACGCGCTGCCCGCGCTGCTGGCCGCGGCGCTGCCGCCGGGCGCCGTGCGCACCGGCGTGAAGGCCGTGGAGATCTCCACCACCTCGGTACGCACGGCCGGGCACGGCGAACTGCGCTGCCGCGCGGTGCTGCTGGCGACCGGGGCCCGGCAGGCCGCCGAGTTGCTGCCCGGACTGCGGATGCCGTCCTTCCACCCGGTGACGGTGCTGCACCACACCGCGCCCGAGCCGCCGTCGACCGGGCCCGCGCTGCTGCTCGACGCGGACCGCCGCGGGCCGGTCTCGCATACGGCGGTCATCAGCGCGGTGGACCCGGCGCGCGCGCCGTCGGGCCGCCCGCTGATCTCCTCCACGGTGCTCGGCCCGCCGCCCGCCGAACCGGAGGTCCGCGCCCATCTGGCGGCCCTGTACGGCACGTCCACCGCCGACTGGGAGCTGATCGCCGTGCACCACGACCCGGAGGCCGTCCCGGCGATGCCGCCGCCGCACGATCCGCGCCGCCCGGTCCGGGTGCTCGCCGGGCTGTACGTGTGCGGCGACCACCGGGACACCAGCACCGTGCAGGGCGCTCTCGTCTCGGGCCGCCGCGCCGCGCACGCCGCACTCCGCGACTTCGGCCTGCCCACGCCGGACACGGCCGCACGCCTGCCCGCGGCCGCGTAGCTCCCGCACGCTGACCAGCCCGGCCCTCCGGTGTGGCGGAGGGCCGGGCGGCTGTCAGTTCTCCATACCGAAGTAGCGGCCGAGGTAGTCGATGATCTCGGCGCTGTGCGGGAGCAGCTCGGGCAACTGGGCGGCCAGGGTGTCGCGGGTGGCGGCGGCGAGGGCGGCGGCGCTGGTGGCGGCGGGGCGGACGTACGGTTCGAGGCGCTTGATCAGCTCGTAGTTGCTGTCGATGTCCTCGGCGCGCATGGCCTTCTCCAGCGGCGGCGCCCCAGGCGGCGGGACGGGCGCCAGCACCCGGCTGACGTAGGTGACGCGGTGCAGAATCCGCCAGCACGGGGGCTTCGCGGAGTTCTGACGGGTCTGTCGCAGCGCGGCGGCGTCGGGAGCGTCGCTGCCCGACAGCCAGGTCGGGTCGACCACCTTGTGGTAGAAGTCGTCGAAGTTGGCGCTGTTCTCGCCGAGGTAGAAGGTGAGGAAGCGGTAGGCGTCCACCTTGCCCGGCACCAGGAGCGGCTTGCCCGCGACGCCGTAGACCGGCTTGCCGTCCTTGTCGCGGCGTTGCAGGTCGCCCGAGGGCGCGCACTGGACGTTCAGGCCGAAGGAGCGGGAGGCGTCCTTTCCCTTGGTCCGGGTGGTGCTGAAGCCGCCGCCCACCGATGCGTCCAGCTGGCCCCACCAACCGATGCCGAGGGCGCCGAAGCCGCCCTCGAAGCTGGCTCCGAACTTGCCGCTGAAGGCGTAGGAGCCGGAGGTGGTCTCGGTGACGGCGTCGGTGGCCTCGGCGGTCTCGGTGAAGAAGCCGCCCTGCGCGGTCCAGACGTAGGTGTTGACCAGGTCCCGGTGCGAGAAGCCGTTGGCGGCGGCGCTGCCGGCGGTGCTGCGGCCGGTCTCCTGCTGCCCGGTGGACATGCCCATTGAGCGCAGCAGTGCCGCGGCCTGGGTCTCGGCCGGGTCCCGGCGGTGCGGATCGGTGGAGATCGACTCGTAGAAGGCGTGCAGCCGCTGCTGGTCGCGGGTGATCCGGCGCTTGAGCGCGTAGGCGTCCTTCGGTTTGAAGTAGCTGTACTCGCCGTAGTCGGCGGCGGTGGGGTAGTCGGGATCGAGGACCTTGCCCCGGTCGTCGAAGCCGACCGCGCCGTCCAGGGTGCCCTGCTTGGTGTAACGGGGGTTGATCGGGAAGTGGATGACGTTCCAGTCCAGCGGGATGTCCGGGTTGGGCAGCATCCGGTAGGCGACCAGGGCGCCGGTGTGTGCCAGGCGCAGGGCGAAGACGTCGGCGGTCTGCGACTGCACCAGCGCCAGGCCGGTGTTGGCGGGCACGTACCGTCGGCCGATCGCGGCGTTCAGTACCTTGGCGGGGTCCTCGGTGTGGCCGGTCAGAGTCAGACGGGTCTTCCGGACGGTGTTCCGGCCCTGGCTGACCCTGGTGTCCTGGCTCCACGTGTTGGCGTACTCCAGACTGCCCGACACGCCGAACTTCATCCCGCCCTCGGCCAGCGGGCTGGCGGTGCCGAAGCCCATCGGCGCCGTGATCGCCAGGACGCTCTGGTCGGTCTCGACGCCCAGGGCGAAGTTGAAGGCGGCGTTCACGCTGCGGGTCCTGCTGGAGGACAGGCTCTGCACCACCTGGTCGGCCTCGGTGAACTCCACCGAAGAGGCGCCGGCGTAGCCGGCCTCCTTGGCGGTGAGGTTCTCCGAAGGCACTGGCGGGGCGCCCTCGACATAGCCCATGAGCTGCGGGTCGAACTGGGCCTGGCCGACCCATTCGGTGACCAGGTCGCCCACCTTGTAGCCGGTGACCAGGTGCCAGCGGCCGTCGCGGACGAAGCTGTAGCAGCGTTTGAGCACGCCGAGCGCGTCGCCCTTGGCGTCGAACTGGAGGTCCGCGTACTCGGTGGCGCCGGGGGCGCCGGCGACGGTGTCGTGGAAGGGGGTGCGGACGTCGGCGAGGGCCGAGCGCACCTGTGCGGTGTCGGTGGACACCGGCGCGGTCGAGAGCAGGATGCGCGGCCGCTTGGCGGAGAATCCCAGGTCGTTGCCGCGCAGGCCCTCGTCGCGCACCGAGGTGGTGCCGGGTGCGGTGGAGTCCCGGTCGAAGGGCCAGTAGCCGAGCAGGTCCTGCTTGTCCCCGCGCAGGCGGGTGAACAGGTTGTCGGATATCTGCTCCCGCGTGCGGACGGTACGCCAGATCCGCACCTCTTCCAGCGTTCCGGCCAGCAGCTCGGTGGGCCTTCCCCCGGCCAGGCGTGTGCCCAGGGCGAGTTGGCGGTCGCCCCAGGCGCCGGTGTCCTGCGCGGTGGCCGGGCCCACGGACAGCGGCTCGCCGTTGCGGTAGAGCCGCAGCGGACTGGCCGTGGGGTCGGGGTCGCGGGTCCAGCGGGCGCCGCGCAGCTTCGCCGGGAAGGAGCCGGAGGAGTCGAGGGTGACGTTGCCGGTGTTCTCCTCGAAGGCCCAGCGGGCCACGAGTCCCTTCTCACGCGAGGTGACCGGCAGACCGAGCCGGACGGACGGCCGCGCGGTGTTCCACAGCCGCACCTCGCCCAGGACGCCGCGGAAGCCGCGGCCGATCTCCAGTTCGCTGGTGTTGGACTGCGCGCCGGAGCCGCTGTACAGATGGCTGCCGGCCGGCACGCCGTCGAGGTAGAAGCGGATGTCCTGCTCGGGCTGGAGGTTCGCGTTCGCCGGGGTGGCGGCGGAGACGTCTCGCTCGCGGCGCTGCCGCACCACGCTGACGCGCTGGAAGGCGCCGGCCGTGACGGCCCGCTCGGAGGTGTACCGGACGGCCGTGCCGTCGGCCTCGGCGAAGGCGAACTCCACCCGGCCGTCGGCCAGGACGCTCAGTTGGTACGGGACGCCGTCCCGGCCGCCGTCGACGACCGTGCCCTTGGCGAGCAGGCCCATGGGGGCGCCCAGCCGTTCGATCCGCACGAACGCCTCGATGGTGAGGTCCTCCAGGACGTCCAGCGCGTTCTGCGAGGCCACCGACAGACCCCCGCCACCGTCCAGGCGCAGCGCCCAGGACTGGGTGAAGGCGGCGGCGAGGTGCGCCCATTCGTTGCAGGGGAAGCGCTCCGCCGACCGCAGCACGCGGTCGCCCACTCGGGCCACCACCTGGTAGCCCTTGATCGGCGAGGCGGGGCTGCCCGTCCCGTCGAAGGTCCAGTGGCCGAGCAGTCCGGGCTCCCGGCCGGAGAGCCGCTGGTGGCGTTCGGCGGAGATCTCCTGCTGGGTGCGCGCCCGGCCGAACACGCGGACCTCGTCGATCTGGCCGTCGAGGTAGGCGCCGGTGAAGGGCTGGTGGCCCAGGATCAGCGGCCCGTTGCCGGCGTACGCGCCGGTGGCGGTGCGGCTGGCGACCTTGGTGCCGTCCCGGTAGAGGATCTGCTCGCGGGTGGCGTCCTTGTACACCGCCGCCCAGTGGTGCCACTCCAGGTCCGGGTAGGACTCAGTGGTGGTCAGGTCGTCGCCGAACAGGCCGAAGCCGAAGGCGTCGTTCGGTTCGTAGTGCAGGTGCAGGGTCTGGTCCACCCGGCCGGTCGGCGTGCCGTGGGTCAGCAGCGGCTCGCGGCGGCCGCGGGACTGGCTGCGCTTGGCCCACAGTTCGATGGTGAAGTCGCGATGAGACAGGTCGAGTGAGGGGGTCAGCTCGGTCTTGGTGTCGCCGGTGAACCGCTTGACGGGGAGCCCGGCGGGGGTGAGCGCCAGCGAGTATGCGGACTCGTCGGTCCTGGCGTGGATGATCCGGCCCTGTCCCGTCTCGGGGTTGACCCAGGCTTCCAGGGTCAGGTCGCCGGTCGGGGTGACGCTCGGCAGCTTGGCGGCGGGCAGTGTCAGGTACTGGTCCTTGCCGTCGAACAGGAAGGCCCGGCCTGGCATTTCGGCCCGCCAGCGGCAGCCGCGGCCGGTGATGCTCGCACGGGCGGTGCCGTTGGGCGCCGAGTCGACCCCGCCCGTGGTCAGGGAGATCAGCCGAGAGCCGGTGGACAGCAGGACTCCGGGCCGGGTGGACTCGGCCCGGTCCCAGTCGTAGCCGACCAGGCCGACCTTGTCGCCGGGCTTGATCGCGGTGCCCGCCGTGGTGAGGGTGAGCGTCTTGGAACCGGTGGGGGCGTCCGCGTCCGTGGCGTACCCGGTGCCGCCGATCATGAGGTGGGCCTTGGCCGGGACCGGGGCGGTGGTGGCCGCGGCGAGCTCCACGGTGCTGCCGGTCACGCGTGCGACCGCGCCCACCGTTACCGGCCGGCCGGGGCTCCCGGCCAGGGCGGCCGCCATCTGGTCGGCCTTGCGGGGCAGGGACTTCCAGGTCTCGGTGTCGGTGCCGACGGTGACGGTCAGGTCGCAGCGGCTCGGGGCGTCGCCGTTACTGACCTTGATGACGGCGCCGTCCAGGGTGAGGCCCGGATCGCGGGCGACGAAGGTGAGCGTGCCGCCGTCCCCGGCCAGCGTCTGGGCGCCGCGGACGACGGCGGTGTCGTAGTACACGGCGAAGAACTGGTCGTCGGACCCGCGGAAGTACAGCACGACGTTGCCGGTGCCGCTGTCCAGCAGTGCGGGCCGGTCGGTGCCGCGGGCGAACTCGAGCAGGCCGCCGGACAGGCTCAGACCGGTGCGGTCCACCGCGAGCAGCGGCATCGCCACCGTCAGGTCGTCGTCGCCCTGCAGTGCGCTCGACAGGCGAGCCAACCGGTCCCGAGCGTCCTGCAGTTCCGCCTGCTTGGCGGTCAGCGCGAGCTGTAGTTCGGCGACCCGTTGCCGGGCGGTCCTCGCCTCCTGGACCAGGGCGCGGGCGGCGTCGATCTTCTCCTTCGCCGCGAAGTACCGCACGTCCACCCCTGAGTGCATGGACAGGCGCGTCATACGGAACAGGCCCGACTCCGCCTTGATGTGTTCGCTCGACTGGACCGGGATGAGGTTCTGGGCGGCGGCGGGCAGGCCGATCGGGAGGCGGCTCCTGCGGTTGGCGATGCGGACGTACTCGCCGTCGGGAACCAGCAGGAAATGCGCGGACTGGTTGCTCGGTTCGCGGGAGGCAACCGTGCCCAGCCTGGCGTTCTCCGCCGTCGAGTTGCCTGCGACGCGCAGGTCCTTGTTCAGTTCGTGGGCGACCAGGAAGTAGCAGGGCAGGCCGCTCTGGCTCTCGCCGACGGCCTCCACCCGCCAGGTCGACCGGGGGCCCTCTTCAGGGAGGAGAATCACCCCGGAGTCGTCCGTCGAGGCGGCGAAGGCGAAGAGCCGCTGCGCTGTGGTGCCCTTCACCTCGCGCGGGTTCTTGACCTCCACCTCGTGAATCCAGGAGGTCACCAGGTCCTTCTCGGCGAAGTAGCGCCGCTCCAGGTCGTCGAACCCCGGCTTCAGCCGGTCGTGTTCCGCCTGCCGCTCGGCCGCCTTGCCCGCGGTGGCGGCCAGCCGGTCGATCTCCGGAGGCAGGGCCGCCACCTCCTGCTCCAGTCGCCTGATCAACTGCTGGAGGGCGCTGACCTGCTCCGAGTCCTGGCCCTTCGTCGGCCGCTTGAGCACCGTCGGGTCCAACACGTCCGGCGCCTGGGCCAGCCGGCCGTCGCGGCCGACCGCGAAGTCCAGGCTCGCCAGGCACGGGTTGTGGCCGTACTTGGCGGCGAACGCCAGCATCACCCGAGCCTGCCGCTTGGCGGGCTTGGGGTCGGGGCGGTACCCGGCGACGACGTTCTCCTGCTGGTGGTAGAGCACCGCCGACATGCCGGACGCCACCGAGCGCCCCTTGAGTACGAAGCTGTCGCGCCGCACGCCGGGGTGGTCGCCGACCGGGGCATCCGAGCCGCTCCACCGCGCGCCGCCGCCGAGAGTGCCGTGCAGCGCCCGGTCGGTCTGGTCGTATGCGGCGCTCCCCGCGCCCTCGTCGAAGCGGTAGTAGGCCACCAGACCCGGCTCGTTGCCGATCAGCCGGTGGTTCATGTCCTCGGTGAGCTCGGTGGCGGAACGCACCCGGTCCCAGATCCGGAGCTCGTCGATGTCGCCCTCGAAGTTCTGGTCAACGCCGCCGGACGAGTCCTTGCCGACCAGGGTGTTCACGCCGGTGGCCGGGGCGAACGGCAGCGCCCCGCTGCCGACGGGCTTGCCGTTGACGTACAGCTTCGCGGCAGTGCCGTCGAAGGCGGCGGCGATGTGGGTGTACCGGTCCGTCGGGACCGGCTCGGTGGACAGCAGTGCCGACGGCGCGCCCTCGTGGGTGAGGCTCACCAGGTCGGCGGCGTCCACGGCCAGCACGTACTCACCGGCCCTGGCCAGCACCGGGCCGCCGTGGGAGGTCGGTTTGACCCATGCCTCGATGGTGTAGGGCCTGCCGTCGAACCGCAGCGCCGCCGGATCGCCCAGGTCGACGTGGGGGTCGGCGCCGGACAGCCGCAGCGCGGTCTCCGCGTGCCCCTCGCTGCTCGTCACCGGCACCAGCTCGCGCCCGGTGAACGGACAGGTCCCAGGGCTGCGCTCGAACACCGCGTCCCGGTAGAGCGGGTCCGGGCTGGTGTAGAAACGGGTGCCCTGGGTGTTGAACAGGCCCTGCGCGCCCTGCTCGATGTTGAAGGAGTCGATTCGCCCGGTGGCGTCGTTGTGGGCGAACAGCTGCCAGCGCTGCACGCCGCTGACCGCGGTCGGCACGAGCACCGCGGCGAACCGGCCCTGGGTCAGGTTCCGGACGAACGACAGCTCCTGGGTCGGCTCGTAGAACGGGCGGCCCTCCATGTCCTCGGTGCCCAGGCTGTCCTTGGCGGACTCGGGAAGGGTGGCGTGCCTGCTGCGCTTGTAGCGCGCCTCCAGGACCGGTTTGAGCTTGCCGTCCACGAGCAGGAACCGGTCGCACAGCAGGGTGTCGCGCACCAGCGGCGCCTTCTTGCCGTCGCTGAGCACGTAGTCCGTGCGGGACGCGTCACCCGAGCAGCCGCCACCGGTCAGCTTGAACACCGCGTCGGGGTGCGTCCCTCCGACCGACTGCCGCAGCACCACCACATACGTCCCGTCGGACATGACGTGGAACGGGGCGTCCGCGGTCAGCCGCGCGGTGGTGGACAGGAAGGGGTCCGTCTCCCCGGCCTTCGGCCGTTCGGCGGCGGCCGCCTCGGCCCCGCCCCGCTTGACCGTCGGCATCGCCGTCGCGCCGACGACGGCGTACCCCACCTCGGCCAGTTCTCGGGGGAAGACCAGCTCGGCCGGATTCTCGCTCCAGTACGCGGCATCCGCCTCGCCCTTGGCCGACGGCCCGGACAGGTCCAGTACGGAGTAGACGAGCCGGCGGGACGCGTCCATCGCGAACGCGATGGTCGTGCCCTGGTGCCGCGCCATGGTCACGTGCCGGTACGACCGGTCCCCGTAGACCTTGAGTAAGAAATCCTGAGACGTCACTGTTTCCCCTCCCACGAGCATGGACGCCGGGCCTCCGGTTCCTCCCGCGGTCCGGAGCGGCGATGGACTTGCGGCGCGTCCCTCGGGATGCGCCGATCAGTCTGGCATGGGGGGCTTCGATGGCGAGACGGTTGCGAAATCGCTTCAGGAACAGATGACTTGATTGTGCGTCAGCTGGCTGGACTTCGCCGTCCACGACAGGGCCGGAGGATGGCCGCCCTGCCCAGGGGCGGCCAGGCAGGGGCGGGGGGGCGTCGTCAGCCGAGGGCCGCGACGCGGTCGCGGTAGCCGCGCACCGGGGCCGCGTCGCGGTAGGGCTCCAAGCGGCGCTCGAAGTCGCGTACGTACTCGTTCGCCCGCGCCGAGCGCATCTCCGCCGCCTGCTGCGCCGCCTCCGCGCCCAGCGAGCACGCCTGGTCGAGCTCGCCGAGGCCGAGCCGGGCGGTAGCCAGTACGACCCGGCAGAACAGGCGCGAGCGGGCGTACGCGGGCGCGCGCAGCTGGAGCGAGCGCTCCGCGTGCTGCGCCGCCGCCCGGTACTGCTGGAGGTCCCGGTGACAGTGCCCGAACTCGTCCGCGAGCTGCGACTCGTCGAAGAACCGCGCCCAGTACGGCACCTCGTCCCCCGGCCTGGCCGTCGCCAGCGCCCGCTCCGCCCGCACCAGCGAGGCGGTGCACGCCCGCACCTCGCCGAGCACCCCGTGCCCGCGCGCCTCGACGGCGTGCAGCAGCGACTGCACGACGGGCGGCGCCGCCGACCCGACGCCCTGCTGGGCGACCCGCGCCAGCTGGACGGCCTCCCGGCCATGGCGCAGATAGACCGCCTGGCGGCTCATGGTGATCAGGACGTACGAGCCGTACGCCCGGTCCCCCGCCGCCTGCGCGAGCCGCAGCGCCTGCACGAAGTAGCGCTGGGCGAGCCCGTGGGCCGCGATGTCGTACGAGGTCCACCCCGCCAGCCGGGTCAGGTCGGCGGCCGCCGCGAACAGCCGCCGCCCGGTGGCCTCGCCGTACAGGCCGCGCAGCATCGGCTCGGTCTCGTGCTCCAGGTAGCGGACCAGGGCCTGGCGCGCGTGCCCGCCGCCGTAGGCGTGGTCCAGGGCGCGGAACAGCTCGCCGACCGCGCGGAGCGCCGCGATGTCCCCGGAGCCGACCCGCTGTCCGGGCCCGCGTTCGGTCTGCTGGCGCTGCCGGGGCACCGACTGCCGCCCCTGGACCGGGACGCGCGGCCCCTGCGGCGGCTCGACGCGCCCCACGCGCTCGTCGGCGCGGCCGATCAGCCAGTCGCGGCTCGGCACCACGAGGCCCGCGGGCGTGAAGGCGATCTTCCGCAGCTCGGTGTGGCTGCCGGAGTCCTTGCGCCACAGCCCGCCGACGATGTCGACGGCCTCTTCGGGGGACGCCGCGAACTCAAGACCCGCGTACACCGGCGCGCAGGCGTCAAGACCTAAATCCTGAGCCGAGAGCCGACGCCCGAGTCTGCGGGTGAAGACCTCGGCGATCAGCGCCGGTGTCGTGCCGCGCGGCTGCTGGCCGCGCAGCCACCTGGTGACCGAGGTCTTGTCGTACCGCAGGTCGAGGCCGTGCTCAAGGCCGAGCTGGTCGACCCTGCGGGCCAGGCCCGCGTTGGAGAACCCGGCCTCGGCGATAAGCGCGGCGAGCTGGCGGTTGGGCGTGCGCTGCGGGGGTCGTTCCGTCATCAGCTGTGCGGTCTCCTGCCTTCCGGGCGCCGGGAGCAGCCCTCAGTCCTGCCGCCGAACGGCGTGAATGTAGCGGCCCTCACCGGCCTCATCGCCCGCTTGGCCAGGCATTCATCCGATCGTGTGAGACGGGCCGCTCGGCGGACCGCTCGGGGGCACCCGGCCCCGTACCGGAAAGCCCCCGTACAGTGGCTGGAAGCGCGCGATCAGCGCACGGTGCACGAGTCTGGAGGCGCCCGAAGTGAGTGAGCTGCGATTCGTCCGAATGGGTTTCGGCCAGGACGCGGTCGAGTACCAGGAGGCCTGGCGGGAACAGCGCCGGGTGCACGCGGCGCGCTTCGCGGACGAGATCGAGGACACCTGCCTTCTCCTTGAGCACCCGCCGGTGTACACGGCCGGGCGGCGCACCGAGGACAGCGAGCGCCCGCTGGACGGCACCCCGGTCATCGACGTGGACCGGGGCGGCAAGATCACCTGGCACGGTCCAGGACAGCTCGTCGGCTATCCGATCCTGAAGCTGCCGCGCCCGGTGGACGTGGTGGCGCATGTGCGCCGCCTGGAGGACGCGCTGATCCGTACGTGCGCCGAGTTCGGCGTGGAGACCAGCCGGGTCGAGGGCCGCAGCGGCGTGTGGGTCCTGGGCGACCCGGTGGAGCAGCGCCTCGGCGGCCTGGCGCTGGACTTCGACCCGAGGCCGGCGGACCCGCGGCTGACGGACGACGAGTTCGACCCGCGTCTCAGCGGCCCTGAGTACGCGCCGTCCAACGCCGGGCAGCGCCGCGAGGACCGCAAGCTGGCCGCGATCGGCATCCGGGTCGCCAAGGGCGTCACGATGCACGGCTTCGCGCTGAACGTGAACCCGGACAACACCTGGTTCGACCGGATCGTGCCGTGCGGCATCCGGGACGCGGGCGTCGCCTCGCTCGCGGGCGAGCTGGGCCGGGACGTCACCATCGAGGAGGTGGCGCCGGTGCTGGAGCGGCACCTGCGGGATGTGCTGGCCGACGCCGTGCTCAGGCCGCGCGTGATCGAGCGCGAGGCGAAGCAGGAGACGGAGCACGAGGCCGAGCACGAGGCCGAGCACGAGGCCGAGCGGGCGACCGCGTAGGGGCTGGCCTGCCCGAGCTCCGCGGGAATGCGACCCTAGGGCCAGAGGTTGGCAGGACGTAGGGCCGTACAAATAACGGGCGTACCCTGGTGGACGCCGAAGAATCGAAGTCGTAGGGAGCCGGACGTGTCCGCTGTCGCACCCGACGGACGCAAGATGCTGCGTCTGGAGGTCCGGAACAGCCAGACCCCCATCGAGCGCAAGCCCGAGTGGATCAAGACTCGGGCGAAGATGGGCCCCGAGTACACGCAGATGCAGAAGCTCGTGAAGAGCGAGGGTCTGCACACCGTGTGCCAGGAGGCGGGCTGTCCCAACATCTACGAATGCTGGGAGGACCGCGAGGCGACCTTCCTCATCGGCGGCGACCAGTGCACCCGGCGCTGTGACTTCTGCCAGATCGACACCGGCAAGCCTGAGGCCCTGGACCGGGACGAGCCGCGCCGCGTCGGCGAGTCCGTGGTCACCATGGACCTGAACTACGCCACGATCACCGGCGTCGCGCGCGACGACCTGGAGGACGGCGGCGCCTGGCTGTACGCCGAGACCGTGCGCCAGATCCACGCGATGACGGCGGACCGCGCCGACGGCTACACCAAGGTCGAGCTCCTCATCCCCGACTTCAACGCCGACCCCGACCAGCTGGCCGAGGTCTTCTCATCCCGCCCCGAGGTGCTCGGGCACAACGTCGAGACGGTGCCGCGGATCTTCAAGCGCATCCGTCCGGGCTTCCGGTACGAGCGCTCCCTGGAGGTCATCACCAAGGCGCGCGAAGCCGGTCTGGTCACCAAGTCGAACCTGATCCTGGGCATGGGCGAGACCCGCGAGGAGGTCAGCGAGGCGCTGCGGCAGCTGCACGAGGCGGGCACCGAGCTGATCACCATCACCCAGTACCTGCGTCCGACGCCGCGGCACCACCCCGTGGAGCGCTGGGTCAAGCCCGCGGAGTTCGTGGAGCTGAAGGAGGAGGCCGAGCAGATCGGCTTCTCCGGCGTGATGTCGGGCCCGCTGGTGCGTTCCTCGTACCGCGCGGGGCGGCTCTACCAGATGGCGATCGAGAAGCGCGGCGAGTACGTCGCGTCACAGGCGGTCTGAGACTCCCCCGGCAGACCCCGCGGGCCCTGGAGCCCGGACGCGTGTGAATTCACGCACAAGAAACTACCGGTCAGTAATGGCCGAGACGGCGCGGCCCGTACCCCCTCCGCAGGTCGGAGGCGGTGTACGGGCCGCGCCGTCCTTCGCCCCGGCCGCATCAAGGTTTCATGGGTGTTTGACCAGCGGGTCACGCGCTGGTAACACCAAGCAGTGACGCTGTACTCACGCCGAGTCGCATCGCTGCTCACGCCGAGTCGCACCGCAGCCGCTCACCCGCGCACCGCCTTCCAGAGGGGACCCCGCCATGCAGGCCGCGCCCGTACGCGCCACCGCCATCCCGTCCGTCACCGACGCCCTGCGCGCCGTCGAGGCGCTGCTGATGAGCCGTGGCCAGCGCACCGCCCGCCGTAACGCCTGGACGTCCGTGGTCGAGGACCGGCGTCGCGCCAAGGACCGGGTGGAGGCGCAGCGGGTGCTCGACTCGGTGAGCGCGGCCCGCAGGTCTTAGCCCGCCGCGGCGTAGGTCATAGCCCGCGCGTCGTAGGTCACAGCCCGCGCGTCGTAGCCCGCACCACGGACACGTAAACTTCAGAGCATGGCGAGGAAGGACAACGCAGCGAGCACTGCGAACCCAGGGCGACTCAAGCAGATCGCTCTCACATACAAGATGACCCGCAAGGCCGACCCCAAGATCGGTCTTGTGATCGCCGCTGTGGGAATCGTCACCTTCGGTGTACTCCTCGCGGTGGGCTTTCTGATCGGCCACCCGGTCTACCTGGGAATTCTGGGCTTCCTGCTCGCCTTCCTGGGGATGGCGATCATCTTCGGACGCCGGGCCGAGCGGGCCGCGTTCAGTCAGATGGACGGCCAGCCCGGCGCGGCGGCCGCCGTCCTGGACAACATGAAGCGCGGCTGGACGACGACTCCCGCGGTGAGCATGAACCGCAGCCAGGACGTGGTGCACCGCGCCGTCGGCAAGGCGGGCATCGTGCTGATCGGCGAGGGCAACCCGAACCGGGTGAAGGGCCTGCTGGCCGCCGAGAAGAAGAAGATGGCGCGCGTCGTCAGCGATGTGGCGGTCCATGACTTCATCGTCGGCAACGGCGAGGGCCAGGTGCCCCTGAAGAAGCTCCGCACCAAGATGCTCAAGCTCCCGCGCACGCTCACCGGACCGCAGGTCACCGCGACCAACGACCGGCTGCGGGCGATGGGCGACCTGCTGAGCAATATGCCGCTGCCGAAGGGCCCGATGCCCAAGGGCATGAAGATGCCGCGCGGCGGACCACAGGGCCGCTGACCGCGCTTCCCGCGCTTCCCGCGTTCTTCGTTCTTCCCGAAGCCGGAGGGGGGGGGGGGGGGGGGGGGGGGGGGGGGGGCCCCCCCCCCCCCCCCCCCCCCCCCCCCGGCCGCGCCCCCC